>NZ_JBFAWG010000021.1:0-121729 GCF_040680215.1 Streptomyces sp. NPDC052107 | reverse complement strand
TGCTCGACGAAGCCCACGACACAGTCGGTGCCCCGCTCCACACGGCGGTGCGCCTCGGCGAGCATGGCGTAGGTCTTGCCCACGCCCGGTGCCGCGCCGAGGTAGATCCGGAGCTTTCCGCGTGCCATGTCATCCCTCGAAGCGGTAGCCCATGCCGGGCTCGGTGATCAGATAGCGGGGGTGGGAGGGGTCCGTCTCCAACTTGCGGCGGAGCTGGGCCATGTAGACGCGCAGGTAGTTGGTCTTGGCGCTCTGCGAGACGCCCCAGACCTCCTGGAGCAGCTGTTTCTGGGTGATCAGCCGTCCCGGGTTGGTGACCAGGATCTCCAGCAGGTGCCACTCGGTCGGGGTCAGCCGTACGTCCCGCCCGTCCCGTACGGCCTTCTTGGCGAGCAGGTCCAGGGTGAAGTGATCCGTCTCGACCAAGGTCGTCTCGGGCACCAGCGGGGTCTCCTCGGTCCGGCGGACGGCGGCGCGCAGCCGGGCCAGGAGTTCGTCCATGCTGAACGGCTTGGTGATGTAGTCGTCGGCGCCGGCGTCGAGCGCGGCCACTTTCTCGTCGGACGCCTGCCGCGCGGACAGGACCAGGATCGGCACCCGGCTCCAGCCGCGTACGCCCTTGATGACGTCGACGCCGTCCATGTCGGGCAGACCGAGGTCCAGCAGCACCACGTCGGGCTGGCGCGCGGCGGCGAGCCGAAGGGCCGTGGCCCCGTCGGGGGCGGCGTCCACGCCGTAGTGACGTGCCTGCAAGTTGATGACGAGGGCCCGTACGAGCTGCGGGTCGTCCTCCACCACGAGCACCCTGGTCATGGGTGTGCCTTTCCTGTCATGCCTGCGGGAGCCGGCACCCCGAGGTGCCGGCTCCCGTCGCGAATCGCGTAAGGCCGTCACTTCTTCGCCGCGAGGTCCTTGAGCGCGATGTTGAGTTCGAGGACGTTCACCTGCGGCTCACCGATGAAGCCCAGGGCGCGGCCCTGGGTGTGGTCCTTCACCAGCTTCTCCACGGAGGCGACCGGCAGCCCGTTCTTCTCGGCGACCCGGTGCACCTGGAGTTCGGCGTACTGCGGGGAGATGGCCGGGTCGAGGCCGGAGCCGGAGGAGGTGACGGCGTCGGCCGGAACCTGGGACGGCTCGACCTTGTAGCCGGGGACGGAGTTGTCCTTGACGACCGCGGCCTTGGCGGCGAGCACCTGGGCGCAGAGCGTGCCGTCCTCGGGCTTGGCCGGGCACGTGCCGTTCACCGCACCGCTGTCGGCGGCGAGGTTGGTGGCGCCCGAAAGGATCAGCTTGTACTGCGTGTTGACGCTGTTCGCGCCGAGCCCGTTGGCCGGGCGGCCCTGGAACCACTTCAGGTCCGGGTCCGGGGTCTCCTGACCCTTCTTCAGCGGCAGGTTGTACGACTGCCCGATCAGGGACGAGCCGACGACCTTGCCGTCCGCCTTGATCTCGGAGCCGTTCGCCTTGTCGCTGAACAGCCCCTGGGCGATGCCGGTGACGACCAGCGGGTAGATGACGCCGGTCACCAGGGTCAGCACGAGGAGGGCCCTGAGGCCCGCCCCGAGCAACCGGACGGTGTTCGTTACGGAGTTGTTCATGGCGATCAGCCGATTCCGGGAATGAGGGAGATGAGCATGTCGATGATCTTGATGCCGATGAAGGGCGCGATCAGTCCGCCGATCCCGTAGATCCCGAGGTTGCGGCGCAGCATCTTGTCGGCACTGACCGGCCGGTACTGCACGCCCTTCAGGGACAGCGGCACCAGCGCGATGATGATGAGCGCGTTGAAGACGACGGCCGACAGGATCGCGGAGTCGGGCGAGGACAGCTGCATGATGTTGAGCTTGTCCAGGCCGGGGTAGACCGCCGCGAACAGCGCCGGGATGATCGCGAAGTACTTCGCGACGTCGTTGGCGATGGAGAAGGTGGTCAGCGCACCGCGCGTGATCAGCAGCTGCTTGCCGATCTCGACGATCTCGATCAGCTTGGTGGGGTTGGAGTCGAGGTCGACCATGTTGCCGGCCTCCTTGGCGGCCGACGTACCGGTGTTCATCGCCACGCCGACGTCCGCCTGGGCGAGCGCGGGCGCGTCGTTGGTGCCGTCACCGGTCATCGCGACCAGCTTGCCGCCGGCCTGCTCCCGCTTGATGAGGGCCATCTTGTCCTCGGGAGTGGCCTCCGCGAGGAAGTCGTCGACGCCCGCCTCCTCGGCGATCGCCTTCGCGGTCAGCGGGTTGTCACCCGTGATCATGATGGTTTTGATGCCCATGCGGCGCAGCTCCTCGAACCGCTCCCGCATGCCCTCCTTGACGACGTCCTTCAGGTGGATGACACCCAGGACCCGGGCGCCCTTGGCGTCGTGGACGGCGACCAGCAGCGGGGTGCCGCCCCCCTCGGAGATGCGGTTGGCCATGCCGTCCGCGTCCTCGGCGACCGTACCGCCCTGCTCCTCGACCCAGGCGATGACCGAGGCGGTGGCGCCCTTGCGGATCTTCCGACCGTCGACGTCCACACCCGACATGCGGGTCTGGGCGGTGAACTCGATCCACTCGGCGCCGGCCAGCTCGCCCTGGTGCCGCTCGCGCAGCCCGTACTTCTCCTTGGCGAGGACGACGATCGAGCGGCCCTCGGGCGTCTCGTCGGCCAGCGAGGACAGCTGGGCCGCGTCCGCGAGCTCCGCCTCGGTGGTGCCCTTGACCGGCACGAACTCGGCGGCCTGACGGTTGCCGAGGGTGATGGTGCCGGTCTTGTCCAGCAGCAGCGTGGAGACGTCACCGGCGGCCTCGACCGCGCGGCCGGACATGGCCAGCACATTGCGCTGCACCAGCCGGTCCATGCCCGCGATGCCGATCGCGGACAGCAGGGCGCCGATCGTGGTCGGGATCAGACAGACCAGCAGCGCCACCAGCACGACCATCGTCAGGTGCGTGCCCGCGTAGTTCGCGAACGGCGGCAGGGTCGCCACCGCCAGCAGGAACACGATGGTCAGGGACGCCAGCAGGATGTTCAGCGCGATCTCGTTGGGCGTCTTCTGCCGGGCCGCGCCCTCGACCAGGTTGATCATCCGGTCGATGAAGGTCTCGCCGGGCTTCGTCGTGATCTTGATGACGATCCGGTCGGACAGGACCTTCGTACCGCCCGTGACGGCGCTGCGGTCACCGCCGGACTCGCGGATGACCGGGGCGGACTCGCCGGTGATCGCCGACTCGTCCACCGAGGCGACACCCTCGACGACGTCACCGTCACCGGGAATGACGTCACCGGCCTCGCAGACCACCAGGTCGCCGATGGTCAGCGCGGTGCCGGGGACCTGCTCCTCGGAGCCGTCCTTCAGCAGCCGGCGGGCGACAGTGTCGGTCTTGGCCTTGCGCAGGGTGTCGGCCTGCGCCTTGCCGCGGCCCTCCGCGACCGCCTCCGCCAGGTTGGCGAAGATCACGGTCAGCCACAGCCAGGCGCTGATGGTCCAGCCGAACCAGTCGCCCGGGTGCTGGAAGGAGAAGACAGTGGTCAGGACGGAGCCGATCCACACCACGAACATCACGGGCGACTTGACCATCACCCGCGGGTCGAGCTTGCGGAAGGCTTCCGGCAGGGACTTGAGAAGCTGCTTGGGGTCGAAGAGGCCCGCTCCGACACGGCCCTCGGCGGGCTTGTGCCCGGTCGGTGCGTCCTGGTGGGGCGCAAGGGTGGGAGTGGACATGGAGTCCTCGTGCTTCTTGATGTCGGTCGTCATGACGCCAGCCCCTCGGCCAGCGGACCCAGCGCCAGCGCCGGGAAGTAGGTCAGACCGGTGATGATCAGGATCGCGCCCACCAGCAGGCCGGTGAACAGCGGCTTCTCGGTGCGCAGGGTGCCCGCGGTCATCGGCACCGGCTTCTGCTCGGCGAGCGAGCCGGCCAGCGCCAGCACGAACACCATCGGCAGGAAGCGGCCCAGCAGCATCGCTAGCCCGGTCATGGTGTTGAACCAGTCCGTGTTCGCGTTCAGACCGGCGAAGGCCGAACCGTTGTTGTTCGCCGCCGAGGTGAACGCGTACAGCACCTCGGAGAAACCGTGCGCGCCGGAGTTGAGCATCGAGTGCGGCGGGGTCGGCAGGGCCATGGAGGCGGCCGTGAACACCAGCACCAGGGCGGGGGTGATGAGGATGTAGCAGGCGGCGAGCTTCATCTCGCGGCCGCCGATCTTCTTGCCCAGGTACTCGGGCGTACGGCCGACCATCAGACCGGCGATGAACACCGCGATGACCGCCATGATCAGGATGCCGTAGAGGCCGGAGCCGGTGCCGCCGGGCGTGATCTCGCCCAGCATCATGCTCAGCATGGTGATGCCGCCGCCGAGGCCGGTGAAGGAGGAGTGGAAGGAGTCCACCGCACCGGTCGAGGTGAGCGTCGTCGACACCGCGAAGATCGAGGAGCCGCCGATACTGAAGCGGACCTCCTTGCCCTCCATCGCGCCGCCCGCCGCCTGGAGCGCCGGGCCGTGGTGGGCGAACTCGGTCCACATCATCAGGGCGACGAAGCCCAGCCAGATGGTGAACATCGTGGCGAGGATCGCGTAACCCTGCTTCACCGAGCCGACCATCACGCCGAAGGTGCGGGTCAGCGAGAACGGGATCACCAGGAGCAGGAAGATCTCGAAGAGGTTCGTGAACGGAGTCGGGTTCTCGAAGGGGTGGGCGGAGTTGGCGTTGAAGTAGCCGCCGCCGTTGGTGCCCAGCTCCTTGATGGCCTCCTGGGAGGCGACCGCGCCGCCGTTCCACTGCTGCGAGCCGCCCATGAACTGGCCGACCTCGTGGATACCGGAGAAGTTCTGGATGGCGCCGCAGGCGACCAGGATCACCGCGGCGATCGCGGCACCCGGCACCAGGATGCGCAGCGTGCCGCGCACCAGGTCGGACCAGAAGTTGCCCAGCTCACCGGTGCGCGAGCGGGCGAAGCCGCGCACCAGCGCCACCGCGACGGCGATACCGACGGCGGCGGAGACGAAGTTCTGCACGGCCAGCCCGGCGGTCTGCACGACGTGACCCATGGTCTGCTCGCCGTAGTACGACTGCCAGTTGGTGTTGGTCACGAAGGACACGGCGGTGTTGAAGGACTGCGCCGGGTTGACCGCGGAGAAGTGCAGCGAACCGGGCAGTACGCCCTGCAGCCGCTGCAGCAGGTAGAGGAAGAGGACGCTGACGGCGGAGAAGGCCAGCACACCGCGCAGGTACGCGGGCCAGGTCATCTCGGCGTCGGGGTTGGCACCGATGGCCTTGTAGATCCACTTCTCCACCCGCAGGTGCTTGCGCGAGGAGTAGACCTTGGCCATGTAGTTGCCGACGGGTATGTAGACGAGCGCCAGCGCGCCTATCAGGGCGAGCAGCTGGAGCACGCCGGCGAGTACGGGACTCATGGCGCCCGCTGCGGTAGCAGCTGATGTCACCGTCAGAACCTCTCCGGGAAGATCAGGGCGAGGACGAGATAGCCCAGCAGGGCGACGGCCACGACCAGACCGACGACGTTTTCGGCGGTCACAGCTTCGTCACCCCCTTGGCGACAAGGGCCACCAGCGCGAAACCCGCGAGCACGGTGACGACGAAGGCCAGATCGGCCATCGCGAACTCCTGGAGTGAGGTTCGGTTGAAACGGACGTGTACGAGGAAAGCGCCTGTCCGGCCGGATCCGGCCACCCGTTGACGACCCTCTTACGGCCGCGCTCACGGCTTTGACGGGTCTCTTACGACCCCTGATCCATACCGGTGGGTAGCCCCCCGTGACGGTCGGTGACCCGGCTCACAGCCGGAACCGCAGCCGGCAGACCAGCCACAGCCGCTCCGCTCCGCCTCCGGTATCAGCGCGGTGGCCCGGGTGCCGGGCTCGGCGGCCACCTCACGGACGTACGCGGCGATGGGGGCCCAAGCTGCGCCGCGCACAGGACAGCCGTAGGGAGTGGACGCGGCAGCGGTGGAGCGCCGGGCGTGGTCGCCGGGCCTGCGCAGCTCGATCTCGCCCTCGGGCCAACCGTCGGTGTCCGGGTTCCGGGTGGGCCGTTGCCACGGTCACGCTGCCGTCATTCTCCAGGCGCGGCGGGTGGCCCAGGAGCGCGCCGTACTCGAAGACCTCCACCCTGCCGGCGCGCACGGCCAGTTCGGGCACAGTCACGCCGACGGTCGGCAGCAGTGCGTACGGCCGGGTCAGGAGAAGTCGCACCAGGCCGCCGCCGACAGGGCCGCGGCCACACCGGCCGTACGGCTGCCGAGCGCGACCACCGCGACGACCACGACCACGAGGACGAGCGGGGCGTTCGTGTGCGTCAGGTCCGTACGGAACGGGACGAGGGCCAGAGCCAGGGCCACCAGGAACGAGGCGCAGCGTACGGTGCGGCTTCCAGGTGCGGGCACAGCGCTCACCACGCACCTCCTACGCTCGGTTCGGTCGCTTCGGCACCGGCCCCCCGTGCCGCGAACGGCAGCGAGACCACCATGGTCAGTCCGCCGCCGGGGGTGTCCTCGGGGCTCAGGGTGCCGTTCATCGCCTCGGTCAGGCCGCGCGCGAGGGCGAGGCCCAGACCGAGGCCCGTGGTGTTGTCGGTGTCGCCCAGCCGCTGGAACGGCTCGAACATCCGCTCCCGGCCCTCGGCGGGCAGCCCGGGCCCCCGGTCCACCACCCGCAGCTCCACCCGGCCCGCCAGGGCACTGGCGGTGACCAGCACCCTCCTCCCGGGCGGGGTGTGCCGGGCGGCGTTGCCGACGAGGTTGGCGATCACCCGCTCCAGCAGCGGCGGGTCGGCCAGCACCGCCGGGAGCTCCTCCACGTCCGCCACCTCGACCGCCGGCACGTCCGCCAGCGCCATGGGCAGCACCTCCTCCAGGGAGGTCGTCCGCAGGTTCAGGGTGAGGGCGCCGGCCTCCAGTCGGCTGAGGTCGAGAAGGTTCTCCACCAGGCGGTTGAGTTTGGCCATGGACGCGTCGGCGGTGGCGAGGAGTTCGTCGCGGTCCTCGGCGGAGAAGGCGACGTCCCGGCTGCGCAGCGAGGTGACGGCGGCCCACCCGGCGGCCAGCGGTGTGCGCAGGTCGTGGCCGACGGCCCGCAGCAGCGCCGTACGCAGCCGGTCGGCTGCCTTCACCGGCTCCACCTCGGCCGCGGCCTGGGCCAGCCGGGCCCGCTCCACCGCGGAACCCACGTGCGCGGCGAACGCGGCCAGCACCCGCCGCTCGGAGGAGGAGAGGGTACGGCCGCGCAGCGCGAGCCAGGCTCCGGGGCCGGCGGGTACGGCCGTCACCCCTGCCGCCGCATCGGGCGGCTCTTCCACCAGGTCCGCCGACTCCATGCCGAAGGTCTCGCGGGTCCGCTCCAGCAGGGCCGGAATGGTCGCCTCGCCGCGCACGATGCTGCCGGCCAGGGACGACATGGTCTCCGCCTCGGCCGTGGCCCGGGCGGAGCGGCGCGACAGCCGCAGGGACCGGTCGACGACGGCGGCGACCGTGGCCGCGACGACCGCGAACACCGCCAGGGCGATCAGGGCGTTCGGGTCGTTCAGCGTGAAGGCACCGATGGGCGGGATGAACCAGTAGTTGAGCAGCAGGGACGCCGTCACGGACGCGATCACCGCGGAGGCGACCCCGCCTATGCAGGCCACGCCCACCACGGCGAGCAGGAACAGCAGGGCGTCGCTGGTCAGGTTCAGCGTGCCCCGCAGCTGGGCGAGGACAGCGGTGAGCAGGACCGGCAGCACCAGTCCGGCCACCGGGCCCGCGATCAGCCGGGCCGTCGACAGCGTGCGGCGCCGGGACGGGAGCAGGGTGCCGCGCCCGGCCCGCTCATGGGTGACCCGGTGCACGTCGATGTCGCCGGACAGCTCCGTCACGGTCTCCCCCGTGCCGGGCCCGGTCAGGAACCGCGCCAGCCGTCCCCGCCGGCTGGTCCCCAGCACCAGCTGCGTGGCGTTCTCGGCGCGGGCGAACTCCACCAGGGCGGTAGCCACGTCGTCGCCGACGACCGAGTGGTAGCTGCCGCCGAGGTCCTCCACCAGCCGGCGCTGACGGGTCAGCGAGGCGTGCGAGACCCCGGCCGCGAGACCGTCGCTGCGGGCCACGTGCACGGCGAGCAGATCGCCGCCGGCGGACCGGTCGGCGATGCGGGCGGCCCGCCGTACCAGCGTGTCGCCCTCCGGGCCACCGGTCAGCGCGACCACCACCCGCTCCCGGGTCTCCCACACCCGCCCGATCCCGTGCTGCGAGCGGTACTCCTGCAGCGCCTCGTCGACCCGGTCGGCCACCCACAGCAGCGCCAGCTGCCGCAGCGCGGTGAGATTGCCGGGCCGGAAGTAGTTGGCGAGGGCGGCGTCGATCTTCTCGGGGGCGTAGATGTTCCCGTGCGCCATGCGCCGCCGCAGCCCCTCGGGCGGCATGTCCACCAGCTCGATCTGCCAGGCCCGCCGCACGACCTCGTCCGGCACCGTCTCGTGCTGCGGCACGCCGGTGATCTTCTCGACCACGTCGTTGAGGGATTCCAGGTGCTGGATGTTCAGCGCGGTGATCACGTCGATACCGGCGTCGAGCAGGGCCTCGATGTCCTGCCAGCGCTTGGGGTTGCGGCCGTCCCCGGGGACGTTGCTGTGCGCGAACTCGTCGACGATCGCCACCTGCGGGCGGCGGGCGAGGACCGCGGCCAGGTCCATCTCCTGGAACCGTCCGCCGCGGTAGGTGCAGGACGCCCGGGGGACGGTCTGCAGGCCGTCGAGCATCGCCTCCGTGCGCGGGCGGCCATGGCACTCCGCGATCCCCACCACCACGTCCGCGCCGCGCGCGGCACGGCGCCGCCCCTCGTCGAGCATCCGGTAGGTCTTGCCGACCCCCGGGGCCGCACCGAGGTAGACCTTCAGTCGTCCGGGCCGTACGTCACTCATCGCCGCCGACGCGCTCCGCTCACCGATCCGACTCCCCCTGGTGGGAGGTTTTCTCCTCCCAAGGAAGCCGCTTCGGGGGGCGGCCGGTGCGCGTGTTAGCGGTTCCTTGGCGTCGGCTCCGTGGACCTTGACACTGTCTTGACGTGACCTGGCCCGATAGGGTGACAGCAGGTGTGCCGGGAAGTCTGGTCGGCCGGGAGCCGGAGCGGCTTCCGCAATCCCAGGGGGACGGCATGCGCAGCGTCGGTACGGTTCTCGCCCTCGTGGTCCTCGCCACGGTGGTCGCCACCTTCGCGCGCCGCTGGCGCATCCCCGCCCCCTCCCTGCTCGTGGTCGCCGGTCTCGCGGTGGCGCTGCTGCCGGGCACCCCGCAGATCCAGATCAGCCCGCAGATCATCGGCCTCGTCGTCCTCCCGCCCCTGCTGTACGCGAGCGCCGAGGACATGCCCTGGCGGGAGCTGCGGGCGGTGTGGAAACCCGTCGGCATCCTCGCCATCGGCCTGGTGCTCGCCTCCGCGGCGGCCGTCGCGGCCGTGGCCACCCTGGTCACTCCGCTGTCCTGGGAGATGGCGTTCGTCCTGGGCGCGGTGCTGGCCAGCACCGATCCGGTGGCGGTGACCGCGCTCGGCCGCCGGCTCGCCCTGCCGCCCCGGGTCCAGGTCCTCGTCCAGGCGGAGAGCCTGTTCAACGACGCGACCTCCCTGGTCCTGGTCCGGGTGGCGGCGGGCATCGCCATCGCCTCGGCCGCCGCGAGCTGGGGCGCGGCGAGCGGCGAGTTCTTTCTGCTCGCGGGCGGCGGCACGGTGATCGGGACGGCGGTGGCCGGAGTGATCACCCTGATCCGGCGCCGCACCGAGGACCCGGTCCTGGAGACGGTGATCGCCCTGGTCACCCCGTACGCCGCCTACCTGCTGGCCGAGGTCGCGCACACCTCCGGAGTGACGTCCTGCGTCGTCGCCGGGGTGGTGCTGGGCGGCCGGGGCGACCGGCTGACCAACGCCCGCATTCGGCTCCAGCTGCACGCGGTGTACGGCACGGTCGTGTTCCTCCTGGAGAGCGTCGTCTTCAGCCTGATAGGGCTGGCCCTGCCCTCCCAGGTACGGGCCCTGGCGGACGGCGACCGGGCCTGGCCCCTGTACGCCCTCGCCGTCGCCGTGACCCTCGTCGCCGTACGGCTGCTGTGGCTGGCGCCGCTGTCGGCGGTCGTGCAGCGCAAGGGCGGGGTCGGCCGGCTGAACTGGCGGGTGCCGATGGTGCTGACCTGGGCGGGGACGCGCGGCGTGATGCCGCTCGCCGCCGCGCTGTCCATACCCGAGGTCGCGAAGAACGGCAGCCCGCTCGCCGACCGCCCGCTCGTCCTGGTCCTGACCACGTCCGTCGTGGTCGTCACCCTCGTCGTCCAGGGCTTCACCCTCGCCCCGGTCGTCCGCGCCTCCGGCATCGCCCTGGAGCCCGCCCACACCGCGCGCGAGGAGGCCGAGGCCCGCTCCCACCTCGCCCACGCCGGCCTCGCCCGCCTGGAGGAGCTCGCGGAACTGGAGGTCGTGCCCGAGGTCGTCCTGGACCGGCTCCGCCGCGGCCTGACCGCCCGCCTCGACGACGCCCGCGACCGCCTCGCCGAGGGCAACGGCGGCGTCGCCACCGAGTCCGCCGACCGGGTCTACCGGCAGCTGCGGCGCGATCTGATCGCCGTCGAGAGCGGTGAACTCCAGCGGCTGTACGACGCGCATGCCATCAGTGACACTACGCGGCGGCGGTTGCAGCGGGCGTTGGACCTGGAGGAGGCCCGTCTGTCCGACGCGTGAGGGGCTCAACGGCCGGTTCGTCCGGGGGCGCTTTCATGGCGCCGTAGGTCAGTCGAATTCCGCCAGCCTCGGACGCAGGCCCAGCAGTGTCAGGCGCAGCCGTGCGGGCACGGTGGCCCGGAAACGGCGGCGCAGAGCGGCCCGCGCGGCCACGGCCCGGCGCTTCGGGCGCAGCCCCGGAACCGGTCCGGCCGTCCGCGAACTCCCTCGTCGTCGCGATCCGGGGCTGCCCCCGCAGGGGGCGATCTCCCCATGTCGTGGCGCTGGGGCGGCCTCCTCCCAAGACCCTGCGCCGTTTTGGCCGTGAGAGTCACGGTCCCTCCAACGTCACGCCACGGACGGTCGCCCGTCCCCCGTTGCCGATCAGTCTGGGACCGGATTCGGCCACGTACGGCTTGCCTTGACGGGCCTCTGACGGATCCTCAGCTCGGTTTGACGGAACGTTGACGCCGGGCGTGGACGACCGACGCCAAGCCGGTCGAGCCGCGTCAGAGCCCCGTCAGGGAACGGGACTTCGGCTTGCCCGATCCGAGCGGGACGGCTTCCATGAACGATGTGAACAGCGCCTGGCTCCTGCTCGACCGGCCGCCGAGTCCCGCTCGGCCGTCGCGTCGCGAGCCGCGCTGACCGGAAGCGCCCGCGTCACTCCGGTACGGCGTCCCGCCGACGCCATACCCCGGCGACGCCATAGCCCGGCGACGCCGCGTCCCGCCGACGCCGCTTTCCGTGACCCGAGGGGCGCCGTGATCGCATCCGGCACCCCTCGCCCTCCCCTCACCACCGCACGCCCACCGCCCTTACCTGGCCGCACCGGCGTGCCCGCACCCGGATCGGATCATGTCCAACTCCACGCTCTCCCCCTTTTCCGGCCGCACCGTCCTGGTCACCGGCGCCACCTCCGGCATCGGCCTCGAGACCGCCCGGCAGCTCGCCGAGCGCGGCGCCACCGTGCTGCTGCACGGCCGTACCGCCGAGGAGGCGCGGGCCGCCGCAGACCGCCTGGTCGCCACGACAGCTGTCCGGGCGGGCCAACTGCGCCTGTTCGGCGCGGACTTCAGCCACCTCGAAGAGGTCGGGGCCCTCGCCCGTACGGTCGTCGCCGAGCACCCGCACCTGGACGTCCTCGTCAACAACGCGGGTATGGCCGCGCCGGAGCGGCACACCGTCACGGCCGACGGCAACGAGATCGCCTTCCAGGTCAACTTCCTCGCCCACTACCTGCTGACGTGTCTGCTGGAGCCGGCGCTCACCAGCGACCCGGGCGGGCGGGTCGTCAACGTCTCGTCCTCCCTGCACCGCACCGGGTCGATCCAGTGGGCCGACCCCAACCGCGCCCGCCGCTACTCCCGGCTCGCCGCCTACGCCCAGTCCCAGCTCGCGCTGACCGTGTTCGCCGCCGACCCGCGCGTCACCGCCGTCTCCGTCCACCCGGGCATCTGCGACACCGCGCTGCTGCCGCTCTACGCCCACGAGGGCGGCTCAGCGGCCGAGGGCGCCGCACACGTGGTCCGGCTGTGCGACCCGGCGGTGGAGATCGTCAACGGCGCCTACCACGACCGCGAGGAGCGGGTCGACCCGGCGCCGGCCGCGACCGAGGACCGCACGGTCAGGCGCCTCACCAAGCTGGCGGACCTGCTGGTCGGCCGGACCGCTTGAAGAAGCCCCACGGCAGCAAGGCCGGCCGGAGCCGGCGACTCCGGTGGGAAGCCCTCGCCTCGGCGCCTGACCGGCGTCCGCTCCCCCATACGGCGCAATCGCTCTCCGCGCAAGGGAAAGCCTCCGATCTTGACGTCCGGCCAGCGCTCGCCCCGCCGGTCTTGACGCAAGCTTGACGCCCCCGGCGGAACGACCCATGGGCCCGCGCGTCAGGGTCTGCCTACGCTGGTGTCGCCGTACGCGTGATGGCCGGAACCCCACGCTGAGCCGCACATCAGGAGCACGTCGATGGCGACGACCGAGCACCCTCCGCATACCGGTCGGCTGCGCGCCTGGATGCTGGAGGGCCTGTCCGACATGGGGAGGGCCGGCGGCCACACCGGACCGCACGCCGCGCCGGAACCCCCGCACAAGGGCCAGCGCTGGTACCGGGTGATGTGCCTGACCGGTGTCGACTACTTCTCCACCCTCGGCTACCAGCCCGGCATCGCGGCCCTGGCGGCCGGACTGCTCTCCCCCGTCGCCACCCTCGTCCTCGTCGCCGTCACCCTGGCCGGCGCCCTCCCCGTCTACCGCAGGGTGTCCGAGGAGAGCCCGCACGGCGAGGGCTCCATCGCCATGCTGGAGCGGTTGCTGTCCTTCTGGAAGGGCAAGCTGTTCGTCCTGACCCTGCTGGGCTTCGCCGCCACCGACTTCCTGATCACCATCACCCTGTCGGCCGCCGACGCCTCCACCCACCTGATCGAGAACCCGCACCTGACGAGCACGCTGCACGGGCAGCAGATGCTGATCACGCTGCTGCTGGTGGCCCTGTTGGGCGCGGTGTTCCTCAAGGGCTTCCTGGAGGCGATCGGCGTCGCGTTCGCCCTGGTGGCGGTCTATCTCGCCCTGAACGCCGTGGTCGTGGTGGTCGGACTGTGGCACGTGCTGACCGCCGAGACCCTGGTCACCGACTGGACCGGCGCCCTGATCACCCAGCACGGCAACGTCTTCGCCATGATCGGCGTGTCCCTGCTGGTCTTCCCCAAGCTCGCCCTCGGCCTGTCCGGCTTCGAGACCGGCGTCGCCGTCATGCCGCACGTCCGCGGCGACCCGGACGACACCGAGGAGAAGCCGACCGGCCGGATCCGGGACACCAAGAAGCTGCTCACCACGGCCGCGCTGATCATGAGCGTCTTCCTCATCACCACCAGCTTCATCACCACGGTGCTGATCCCGGCCGACGAGTTCAAGCCGGGCGGCAAGGCCAACGGCCGCGCGCTTGCCTACCTGGCGCACGAATACCTCGGCGGCGCCTTCGGCACGGTCTACGACCTGTCGACCATCGCCATCCTGTGGTTCGCCGGCGCCTCCGCGATGGCCGGCCTGCTCAACCTCATGCCCCGCTATCTGCCCCGCTACGGCATGGCCCCGCACTGGGCCCGCGCCGTGCGCCCGATGGTCATCGTCTTCACGCTCATCGCCTTCCTGGTGACCTGGATCTTCGATGCCAACGTCGACAAGCAGGGCGGCGCCTACGCCACCGGCGTGCTGGTCCTGATGTCCTCCGCGGCCATCGCGGTGACCATCGCCGCCCGCAGGGCCCGCCAGCGCGGCTGGACCATCGGCTTCTCGGTCGTCTCGGCCGTCCTGCTCTACGTCACCGTCGCCAACGTCATCGAGCGCCCGGACGGTGTGAAGATCGGTGCCTGCTTCATCGTCGGCATCATGCTCGTCTCCTTCCTCTCCAGGCTGGCCCGCGCGTTCGAGCTGCGCGTCACCCATATCGAGCTGGACGACATGGCGGAACGATTCATCCGGGACATGTCCCACCGCCGCATCCGCTTCATCGCGAACAAGCCCAGGCACCGCGACAAGGCCGAGTACCGCGACAAGATCGAGCAGATCCGGGCCGACAACGACGTCCCGACCACGGAGGACTTCGTCTTCGTCGAGGTCACGGTCACCGACCCCTCCGAGTTCGAGGCCGGCATGTCCGTACGCGGCGAGGTCCTGCACAACCGCTACCGCGTCCTGACCCTGGAGTCCTCCTCCATCCCCAACGCCCTCGCCGCACTCCTCCTGCACGCCCGCGACGTGACCGGCTGCACCCCGCACATCTACTTCGAGTGGACCGAGGGCAACCCCTTCGCCAACTTCCTCCGGTTCTTCCTCTTCGGCCAGGGCGAGGTCGCCCCGGTCACCCGCGAGGTCCTGCGCGAGGCGGAACCGAACCGGCCGCTGCGCCCCCGCGTCCACACCGGCTGAGCACCGGCCGTGCCGACCGGCGTCAGGATCCCGTCAAGATGCGCCCGTACGGCGCTAGGACCCCGTAAGCAGCGGCTGCCGCATCCCGTACGGCCGCCTAGCGTCGGCGCCATGGGACGGAGCGGACCGCCAGGCTCGGCCGGCGACCGCCACTGGCGCGGCAGCGCCCGGCTCGCGCTGACCTGCGCCCTGCTGTTCTGCGCCCTGAGCCTCCTGGTCGACTGGGACGCGGGAAGCCTGACCCCCCTGCGCGCCCTGCTCTGGCTCACCCTGTCGGCCGCGGTGTGCGCCGTGCTGCTCCCCCAGCGGGTGAGCGCGGGCCCCGGCTGGCTCGCGGTCCGCACGCCCTGGCGCCGGCACATGGTCCGTACGGACGCGCTGGTCTCCGTACGCCAGTACGACGGCGTCTCCTCTCACCTGGTCCTGCGGGACACCCACGGCCACCGCCTGGAACTCGACCCCCGCGTCCTCGCCGCCAGCCCCCTGCTCTGGCACGAGCTCGACACCGGCGTCCGCCGTTCCCTGGAACGCGGAACGCTGCTGCGCGGTGCGGACGTCCTGCACCGCCTGGGCCACCGCATCGACGATGAGACCGTGCAGGCGGTGCTCCGGGCTTCGGGGCTGTCGTGACTCTGGCTAACCTGCACGGGTGACCACCGAGTTGACACTGCTGGCCCGCGTCGCCTGTCGTGGGCGGGAGATCACCGCACCCCGGTTGCGCGGGCTCCTCGCCTTGCTCGCGGAGGATCTGCGCACCGGCTGCAGCACGGGCCGGCTCGTGGAGGGGCTGTGGGCCGAGGAACTGCCGGAACGGCCCGGCAAGGCGGTGCAGATCCTCGTGTCGCGGCTACGGGCGCAGCTGGGCACCGACCTGGTCGCGAGCACCCCGTCCGGCTACCGGCTGACGCTGGACGAGAGGCAGGTCGACAGCTCCGCGCTGCTGCTGCACGAGGCGGCGGCCGCCGAACACGCACGGGCCGGGCAGCACGAGGGCGCGCTGGCCGAGGCCGAGGCCGGGCTGGCCCTGTGGGACGGGAACCTGGACGCCGGAGCCGGCGAGGACCTGCACGACCCGGTGGTGGGGTTGCGCGCCGGACGGCTGCGGGCGTACCGCTCGCTGGTCCGCTCCCGGGCGCTCACGCTCGCCCGGCTGGGGCGGCGGGAGGAGGCCGCCGCACCCCTGGCCGAGCTGGCGCAGGAGCTGCCGCAGGACGAGGAGGTGCTGGCGGAGCTGCTGCGCTGCGAGGCCGCCACCGCCGGCCGGGCCGCCGCGCTGACCCGGTACGACACCTATCGCCGCAGGCTGCGGGACGAACTGGGTACGGATCCCGGCACCGGCCTCAAGGCCGTCTACCAGGAGCTGCTGAGCGCGGACGCGGCGCCGGTGCGCCACGGCGTGCCGCACGAGCCGAACCCGCTGCTGGGCCGCGACGCCGACCTCGCCGCCGTGACCGGGCTGCTGCGCGAGGCCCGGGTGGTCACCGTCGTCGGTCCCGGCGGACTGGGCAAGACCCGGCTCTCCCACGCGGTGAGCCGGGCGGCCGAGCAGCCCGTGGTGCACTTCGTCCCGCTGGCCGGTGTCACCGCCGACGACGACGTGCCCGGTGAGGTGGCCTCGGCGGTCGGCGCCGGGGAGGGCCGGCAGTTCACCGGCGGCACGGACGTGGTGAGCGGCATCGTCGCCGCGCTGGGTGCCGGGCCGGTGCTGCTGGTGCTGGACAACTGCGAGCAGGTCATCGCCGGTGCGGCCGCCCTCGTCCAGGCGCTGGTGTCGCGGTCGAGCAAACTGCGGGTCCTGGCCACCAGCCGGGCCCCGCTGGGACTGAGCTCGGAGTCCGTGTACGCCCTGCCGGAGCTGTCCCAGGCGACCTCGGTGGAACTCTTCACCCAGCGGGCCCGCGCCGCCCGGCCCGGCGTGGAACTGCCCCCGGGTCCGGTCGCCGAGATCTGCCGGCACCTGGACGGGCTGCCGCTCGCCGTGGAGCTCGCCGCGGCCCGGGTGCGGGTGCTCTCCGTGGCCGACATCTCCAGCCGCCTGAGGGACCGCTTCGCGCTGCTGCGCGGCGGCGCCCGCGACGCACCCGAGCGGCATCGCACCCTGCGCGCCGTGGTCGACTGGAGCTGGAACCTCCTGGAACCCGACGGCCAGGCCGCCCTGCGCGCCCTGTCCGTGTTCCCCGGCGGCTTCACCGAGGACGCCGCGGAGTACGTCCTCGGCGAGAGAGCGGACGCGCTGACCTTGCTGGAACAGCTGGCCGGGCAGTCGCTGATCAAGGTCGACGACAGCCCCTTTGGAGTGCGCTTCCGCATGCTGGAGACACTTCGGGAGTTCGGCTCCGCCAAGCTCGCCGAGGCCGGCGAGGAGGAGACGGTGACCGACCGGTACCTCGCCTGGGCCCGCGGCTTCGGCCGCGCCCACCACGACCAGCTGTTCAGCCCCGATCCGGTGCCCGCCTGGTCCCGTATCCGCGCCGAGCAGGACAACCTCGTCCTGGCCCTGCGGCACGCGCTGGCCCGCGCCGACGGCCCCACCACCGCGGCCGTCACCGCCGTACTGTCCTCCCTGTGGTCCACCGGCTCCCACTACGGCCGGCTGGCCGCACTCGCCGCCGACACCGCGGGCCCCCTGTCCCACTTCCGGCCCGAGAACCCGGAGGACGTGGAACCGGCCCGCAGCGCGGCGGCGGTGTGCGCGGCGAGCCTCTTCATGGGCCACGGCCCGCACGCCGTACGCCAGTTGGTCACCCTGCGCCGGCTGCCGCCCGCTCCGCCGGACACCGTGCTGCGGGCCCTGTCCGTCGTGCTGTGCGCCGTACCGGAGATGCGGCCGCCGGAGTTCGCCCGGCTCCAGCAGCTGTGCGAGGCCGACGAGCCGCTGCTGGCGGGCCTGGCCGCGGGTGTCGCCAGCTACGTCTGGGAGGCGGGGCACGACACGGAGCGGGCACTGGAGAGCGCCCGCCGGATGATCGACGCGCTCGCCCCGCTGAACAACCCGGCCATGCACCTGCTCAGCCACGGCCGGGCCGGCGAGCTGTGCCTGCAGACCGAGCGGGGCGCGGAGGCGTACGACCATCTGCGCGCCGCCCTGAGCGCGCTGGACGCGTTCGGCGACTGGTCGGACTCGCTCGGCGTCCGCTGGGGGCTGGCACTGGCCTGTCTGCACAAGGGCGAGATCGAAGAGGCCGAGTACTGGCTGGACCGCGCCGCCCTGGAGCAGCCGCCGGAGTCGGACGGGACGTTCAGCCCCGAGCTGCCGGCCAGGGCGGAGATCGCGCTGGCCCGCGGACTGACCGAGCTCGGGCTCGGGCTGTGGCGCCGGGCGGCGGAGCGGATACGGCAGGTCAGTGCCCTGTACGCCGCCGACGATCCGTTCGTCGACCCGTGGGCGCTGCAGCTGCAGTCGGCCGCCGTGGCCGCGCACGCGCTGCACGGCCGGCCGGAGCCGGTCGCCGGGCTCACCGAGGAGTTGCGGGCGCGGCTGCTCGGGCTGCTGTCCAGCGCCCTGGCCGACGGCTCGCCGGCCGACGGGGCCCCGGTGGAACTGCCGGTGTACGGCACGTTGTTGCTGGCGCTCGGACACGCCCGGCTGGCCCAGGACGACCCGGCCGCCGTACGGCTGGTGGCGCTGGCCGAACGGATGCCGGTGGTACGGGAGTTCCCCACCCTGTCCCTGGCCCGCTCCCGGGAAGCGGCCGAGAACGCCGACAGGGCGGCGTACACCGACGCGAGGTCGAGGTACGCCGCCCTGGGGCGGGAGCAACTGCGGGCGGAGGCCCTGCGGGAGCTGACGGGCTGACAGGGGCCTTCCGCACCGGCCCGCACCCGCCGGCCGGCCGAACTCACCGCTTCGGCTCGCCGTTGAACTGCGCCTTGGACCACAGATAGCCCAGCACCGTCAGCCCCACGCACCAGGCCAGAGCCAGCACAGCGTTCTTCGTGCCGATCCCACTGCCCAGCAACAGTCCGCGCAGCGTCTCGATGAAGGGCGAGAACGGCTGGTACTCGGCGAACCAGCGGAACCAGCCCGGCATGGCGTCCACCGGTACGAACGCGCTGGACAGGAACGGCAGCATGACCAGCGGGGTCCCGATGTTGCTGGCCCCCTCGGGGTTGGGGCTCACCAGGCCCATGCCGACCGCGATCCAGGTCAGCGCGAGGCTGACCAGCGCCATCAGTCCGGCCGCCGCGATCCACTCCACCGGCGTCGCGTTCGGCCGGAAGCCGATGGCCAGTCCGATGCCCAGGACGAGCACCAGAGCCATCAGCGTCTTGATCACGCTGCCGATCACGTGGCCGATCAGCACGGAGGCGCGGGAGATCGCCATGGTGCGGAACCGGGCCATGATGCCCTCGGTCATGTCGGTGCACACAGACACCGCGGTGCCGAGCGAGGTCATGGCCACGGTCAGGAAGAGAATGCCGGGGACGAGGTAGGCGACGTAGTCGGCCCGGTCCGCGTGGCCGCCGTTGATGCCGGCGCTCATCACGTTGCCGAAGACGTAGACGAACAACAGCAGCAGGATGACCGGGGTGAGCAGGAGGTTCAAGGTGAGGGACGGATAGCGGCGCGCGTGCAGGAGGTTGCGCCGCAGCATGGTGAGGTTGTCGCGGAAGGCGTAGCCGGCGGTGCTCATCGGACGGTCTCCTTGTCGGTGGTCTGAGCGGGTACGGAACTGCCGGTCAGGGCGAAGAACACGTCGTCCAAGTCCGGGGTGTGCACGGAGAGCTCGTCGGCCTCGATGCCTGCGGCGTCGAGCCAGTCGAGGACGGCGCGCAGCTCGCGCTGGCTTCCGTCGCTGGGGATCTGGAGGCTGAGCGCCTCGTCGTCGCGGGTGGTCTCGCGCAGCGCGGTCGCCGCCCGCTCGTAGGTCACCGGGTCGGAGAACCGCAGCCGTACGTGACCGCCGGGCACGAGCCGCTTGAGCTCGGCGGCGCTGCCCTCGGCGACGATCTCGCCGCCGTTGAGCACCGCTATGCGGTCGGCGAGCTGGTCGGCCTCGTCCAGGTACTGGGTGGTGAGGAAGACGGTCGTGCCGCCGGAGACCAGCTCGCGGATGATCTGCCACATGGTGTGGCGGGAGCGCGGGTCGAGGCCTGTGGTCGGCTCGTCGAGGAAGATGATCCGCGGGTTGCCGACCAGGGTCATGGCGATGTCGAGGCGGCGCTTCATGCCGCCGGAGTAGGTGGAGGCGGGCTTCTTCGCGGCCTCGACCAGGTCGAAGCGCTCCAGCAGATCGGCGACGACCTGCCGTCCCTCGCGCTTGGACAGGTGGTGCAGGTCCGCCATCAGCAGCATGTTCTCCTCGCCGGTGATCAGTCCGTCCACGGCGGAGAACTGCCCGGTGACCCCGATGGCCGCCCGGACCGCCTGGGCCTCGGCGGTGAGGTCGTGCCCGGCGATCCTCGCCCGGCCGCCGTCGGCGGAGATCAGCGTGGACAGGATGTTGACCACCGTGGTCTTGCCCGCGCCGTTCGGCCCGAGCAGGGAGAAGATCGTGCCGGTGGGCACCTGGATGTCGATGCCGTCGAGGACTGTCTTGTCCCCGTAGGCCTTGCGCAGCCCGGTGGCCGCGATCGCGAGTTCTTGTTCCGTCGTCGTCATGCCCCAGAGCGTGCCGCCGGGGCGGTTCAGACCGGCTTCAACCGGGTTTCAGCCGGGCGGGAAGGGCCGCGGAACGCTGAAACCCGCAGGTGGGCGGTGAGTGCGGCCCGGCCTTTAGGCTTCGTCTTGTAGGAAAGTCGCTTCGGAAAGAGGTCCCGTTGAGCTTCTGGTCGATCTACCAGCACGGCTTCGCGCGCGTCGCCGCGTGCACGGGCCACACCGTCATCGCCGACCCGCCCGCCAACGCCGAGGCGGTCCTGCGGCATGCGCGCCGGTGCGCCGAGGAGGGTGTCGCCGTCGCCGTGTTCCCGGAGCTGTGCCTGTCCGGGTACGCGATCGACGACCTGCTGCTGCAGGACGCGCTGCTCGACGACGTCGAGACGGCGCTCGCCACGATCGTCGCCGAGTCGGCCGGCCTGCTGCCGGTACTGGTCGTCGGCGCCCCGCTGCGCCACCGCGACCGGATCTTCAACTGCGCGGTGCTCGTGCACCGCGGCCGGATCCTGGGCGTCGTGCCGAAGTCGTACCCGCCGAACTACCGCGAGTTCTACGAGCGCCGGCAGATCGCGGGCGGCGACGACGAGCGCGGCGGCACGATCCGGCTCGGCGGCGCGGACGTGCCGTTCGGCGTGGACCTGCTCTTCGCGGCGGCGGACCTGCCCGGACTCGTGCTGCACGCCGAGGTCTGCGAGGACATGTGGGTGCCGGTGCCGCCGAGCGCGGAGGCCGCGCTCGCCGGGGCGACCGTCCTGCTCAACCTCTCGGGCAGCCCGATCACCGTCGGCCGGGCCGAGGACCGCAAGCTGCTGTGCCGCTCGGCGTCCTCGCGCTGCCTCGCCGCGTACGTCTACGCGGCGGCCGGCCTCGGCGAGTCGACCACCGACCTGTCCTGGGACGGCCAGACCCTGATCTACGAGAACGGGGCGCTGCTGGCCGAGACCGACCGCTTCCCGCTCGGCGAGCAGTACGCGGTGGCCGACGTGGACCTCGACCTGCTGCGGCAGGAACGGCAGCGGATGGGCACCTTCGGCGACAACCGCCGCACCCACGCCGCACGCACCGCCGACTTCAGGACCGTCTCCTTCGAGCTCGCCCCGCCGGCCACCACCGACCTCGGCCTGCGCCGCCGCGTCGAACGCTTCCCCTTCGTCCCCGCCGACGCCGAGCGCCTCGCCCTGGACTGCTACGAGGCGTACAACATCCAGGTCGCGGGGTTGCAGCAGCGCCTCGCCTCGATCGGCGGCCCCAAGGTCGTCATCGGCGTCTCCGGCGGACTGGACTCCACGCACGCGCTGATCGTCGCCGCCCGGGCGATGGACCGCGCCGGCCGCCCGCGCAGCGACATCCTGGCCTTCACCCTGCCCGGCTTCGCCACCAGCGACCACACCAAGGACAACGCCCACCGGCTGATGCGCGCCCTCGGTGTCACCGCGGCCGAGCTGGACATCACCCCGACCGCACGGCTGATGCTGAAGGAGATCGGCCACCCCTTCGCCTCCGGCGAGCCGGTGTACGACGTCACCTTCGAGAACGTCCAGGCGGGCCTGCGCACCGACTACCTGTTCCGCCTCGCCAACCAGCGCGGCGGCATCGTGCTCGGCACCGGCGACCTCTCCGAGCTGGCGCTCGGCTGGTCGACGTACGGCGTCGGCGACCAGATGAGCCACTACAACGTCAACTCCGGCGTCCCGAAGACACTGATCCAGCACCTCATCCGCTGGGTCGTCGGCAGCGAGCAGTTCGACGAGGAGACCGGCAAGATCCTGACGGCGATCCTCGACACGGAGATCAGCCCCGAACTCGTACCCGGTGAGGAGATGCAGTCCACCGAGTCGAAGATCGGCCCGTACGCGCTGCACGACTTCACCCTGTTCCACGTGCTGCGCTACGGTTTCCGCCCCTCCAAGATCGCCTTCCTCGCCTGGCACGCCTGGCACGACCGGGAGAACGGCGCCTGGCCCCCCGGCTTCCCGGAGGCCGAGCGCGGCACCTACTCCCTGGGGGAGATCCGCCACTGGCTGGAGGTCTTCATCCGCCGCTTCTTCGCCTTCTCCCAGTTCAAACGCTCGGCCATGCCGAACGGCCCGAAGGTCTCGGCAGGCGGCTCCCTCTCCCCACGCGGCGACTGGCGGGCCCCGTCGGACGGGACGGCGCAGGCGTGGTTGCGGGATCTGGAGCGGGTCGATCCGAAGGAGGCGTAGGCGCCCCGAGCTGCGAGGCGATCGACTCAGACCCTCACCGCTGAAAGCGCACGAAGGATGCGTGCAAGGTCGTCCGGCGCGGCAGCCAACCGCACCGAGCGGCCCGCGTCGTCAAGCTCGGCGATGTGCCAGCTGTGCGAGACGAGGTCACCCTCCTCGCCCCGCGCCCGCCGCACGCAGCGGAGCGTGAGCCGCTTGACCGGTATCGCCTTCGCCGCGAACCGACCCGGCCCGGGGTGCGGTGTCACGGCGGGTCCGTCGGCGCCAAGAACGACGTGGGTACCGAAGCCGTGCGGGTTGTAGTCGGTGTCCTCCAGGAAATGGGCGGAGAGGAACACCTCGCCGTCCGCGGGGAGTTCGGGTGCCGTGGACTCACCGGGCGTGCGGATCCGCGTCGCCCGCCACGCCCATCCGGACAGCACCCCGCTGACCAGCGCGCCCACCGCCCACCAGGCGATCGTGGCCGTCGAGCCGAACAGGGACACGGGGTGCCGGTAGCACAGCGGCAAGAGCCACACCGCCGTGCCGAGGAGCGGGACGAGGAACGGCAGCGCCGACGGTCGGACCTCGCCCTCGGGCAGCCGGCGCCCGCGCGCCCGCAGCAGCAGCCGGGCTCCCGGCCAGCCCGTGGCCAGCACGCACAGGGCCGCGACGACCGCCTGGCTGCCGCCGGTGGCCACATGCTCGTGCCAGACGTACCGCGCCCCGGCGACCTTCATCACCTGCCCCCGCCACACGGTCAGCCGCACCCGGTCACCGGCCTCGAAGGCCTCGGCGGCGTCGTACGACACCCTCATCCGGGGCGTCGGACGGCCCTCGGCGAAGTACAGGCGGCCGCCCTGCTTGGGCGAGCGCGGATCGGTCCGCTCGATCACGGCCGGGAGGGTGCGCAGACAGTCGTTCCCGCGCGCACCGGCGGCGCAGGGCCGGGCCGCGCGCCAGGCCCGCTCGTCCGCGGTGACGGCCGGCACGAACCAGGCGGCCACCCCCGCGCACACCAGCAGCAGCGCGCAGACCGCGAGTTGACCGATCCTGCTGTTCATGCCCGGGATTGTCACCGCGCCGGGCCGACCGGTCTTGTACCGGATCCGGCAACGAAGAGACGACCGGCACTGCCGTGATCCGACCTCAGTTGTTCCACGTCTCGTCGTACGGATCGTGCGGCACCGGAACCGGCTTCGCCGAGGTGACCTTCAGGTAAGGAATGAGGCCGTTGTTGACGGGATCCCGCGTGAGCCTGGGCGTGTACGTGCCGGTCACCTCCAGCCAGGCGTCCGGGCGCAGGACCGGGGGCAGCGCGCCGGTGAGGGCGATCTTGACCGGCTGGGCGTCCGCGGCACAGCAGTTGAGGGCCATGCGGACCAGGTACGGCGCGCCCGAGTGGTCCAGGGCGAGGAACCCGGTGACGCGGACCGTACGGCCCTGCAGGGAGCGGCCGTGGCCGTAGGCCGCGCGGGAGGCGTAGTCGATCACGGAGAGCGGGGCCGGGTCGGTGGCGGGCAGCCTGCCGTAGGCGTACGGCTTCTGCAGGGCCGTGCCGGAGCGCAGGGCGCTGTAGGAGCCGAGGGCGGGCGGGGCGATGAGGATGAGGGCGAGGAGGGGGAGCAACAGCACCCAGGAGACGCGGGGTTCGGGGTGGTGGTGGTCGTGGGTTTCGGTGGCGACGGCCCTGGCGCGTCGGCGCTCGTACCAGACCGTCGCCAGCGCCGCCACGATGAGGACCGCGCCCGAGGCCAGCAGCAGCGGGCGCAGCCCCTCCTTGACGTAGCGGAGGTAGAGGTCGGTGCTGCCCGCGTGCAGGAGGGCGGCGCCGAGCAGGAACATGACGGCGGCCTGGGTCTGGCGGTTCACAACAGCACCGTCCCGGTCACGAGCGCGCCCGCGATCGCCAGCGCGAAGGTGGCGGGGGCGAAGCGGAGGGCGAAGGTACGGCCGAAGGTGCCGGCCTGCATCGCGAACAGCTTGAGGTCGATCATCGGGCCCACCACCAGGAACACCAGCTTGGCCGTCAGGGAGAACTGGGTGAGGGAGGCCGCGACGAACGCGTCCGCCTCCGAGCAGATGGAGAGCAGGACGGCGAGGACGGCCAGGGCGAGCACCGAGAAGACCGGGTTTACGGCCGCCGTGCGCAGCCAGTCCGCCGGGGTCGCCGCCTTCAGCGTGGCCGCGGCCATCGCGCCGAGCACCAGGAAGCCGCCCGCGTGCATGGTGTCGTGCCGTACCGAGCTCCAGAACGCCTCCCCCTTGGTCGCGCCCTCGTGCGCGCCGTGGGTCGGCGGGCGCAGCCAGTCGGTGCGGCCCAGCCGCTGCCACAGCCAGCCCATCGCGCACGCCACCAGCAGGCTCGCCAGGAACCGGGCCAGCACCATCTCGGGCCTGCCGGGGAAGGCGACGGCGGTGGCGGTCAGCACGATCGGGTTGATCGCGGGGGCGGAGAGCAGGAAGGCGAGGGCGGCCGCCGGGGTGACGCCCCTGCGGACGAGGGCGCCGGCCACCGGGACCGAGGCGCACTCGCAGCCCGGCAGGATCGCGCCCGCGACCCCGGCGACCGGCACGGCCAGGGCGGGGCGGCGCGGGAGGGCGCGGGCGAAGAAGGACGGCGGCACGAACACCGCGATCGCCGCCGACAGCAGCACACCGAGGACCAGGAAGGGCAGGGCCTGGACCGTCACCGCGACGAACACCGTCATCCAGCTCTGCATCAGCGGGGTGCCGAGGAGCCCGCGGATCGGGGACTGGGCGAGCACGGCGAGGAGCAGGGTCAGCGTCAGCACGAGGGGAGAGCTGAGCCTGCGGCTCTCCCCGCCGCCCGGCTCGCCGGCGGGGCCGGTCTCCGCGCCGGGCGGGGCGTCTTCCGTGATGGCCACGTGCGGTTACCTCCGGCCGGCTGTCCTGGTTCGCTCCCTCCCCCTCGGTACGCGAGTCGTCCCCCGGGTGTTCACATCGTTGCTGGAACCACTCCTCTCCTTGGGGCAGTCTTTTCCCTCGTGGGGAGCGTTCCGTATCAAGGTGGGCCCAGTGCCCCGCACATGGTGGTGTGCGGTGACGACGGGCTGGCGCACCGGCTGGCCGCCGAGTTGCGCGGAGTCTACGGCGAGCAGGTCACCCTTGTGGTACCGCCGAACGAGCGCACCGCCAGGCCTCCGGTGGTCGGACGGGCCCGGTCCGCTTCGGCCACGCTGTTCGACCGCGTGGTGAGCGCCACGGTCGGCCGCGGCGGCAACGGACCCGGGTCCGGCTCCGGGTCGAGGGCCGGCTCGGG
This sequence comes from Streptomyces sp. NPDC052107, assembly GCF_040680215.1. Classification (NCBI taxonomy): domain Bacteria; kingdom Bacillati; phylum Actinomycetota; class Actinomycetes; order Kitasatosporales; family Streptomycetaceae; genus Streptomyces; species Streptomyces sp. NPDC052107. Next base: position 96,067 of record NZ_JBFAWG010000021.1, on the reverse strand, counting down.
ATCGACCGCGACCGCCACGAACACCGGCAGCGCCGGTAGCACCGCCGGCGGCAACGGTGGTGACGCCGAACGGGTGCTGGAAGCCGCCGAGATCACCGAGTCCGTGCTCGCCCAGGCCGGAGTGGAACGGGCCGCCGCGCTCGCCCTCGTCTTCGAAGACGACGAGACCAACATCCGGGCCGCGCTGACCGCCCGTCGGCTCAACCCACGGCTGCGGCTCGTCCTGAGGCTCTACAACCGGCGGTTGGGCCAGCACATCGAGGAACTCCTCGACCAAGCCGCCGCGTTGGCCACCGGCAATGGCGAGGGCGGCACCGACGCGTCCACCACCGTGCTGTCCGACGCCGACACCGCCGCGCCCGCACTGGCCGCCACCGCGGTCGCCGGCACCAGCAAGGTCGTCCAGACCGAGGGGCTGCTGCTGCGGGCCGTCGAACGGCCGGCGGCCGGCACCGGACTGTGCACGCTCGCCCTGCTCTCCCCGCCGGGCGCGGATCCCGAGGGCGGCGCGGACCTGGAACCCCGGCTGCTGCCGGACGACGACGAGGTAGGGCAGGCCTCCGGGCGGGCGGCCGTGGTACTGGAGCAGGTTTCCTCGGCGGGCGGCGGGGAGTCGGCCGCCCCCGGCCGCGGCGGGGTGCCGCCGTTCGCCTCGCTGTTCTCCCGGCGGCTCAGGTGGTCGCTGGCGGGCATGGTCGCGTGCGTGGTCGCGCTCGCCGTCGCGCTGTGGGTGGTCACCGGGATCCATCCGCTGCGGGCCTTCTATCTGACCCTGCTGGACCTGTTCGCGATCGACGACCCCGCCCTCGGGGCGTCGCTCGGCCGGCAGATCCTCCAACTCCTCTCCGGGCTGGTCGGGTTGCTGCTGCTGCCGGTGCTGCTGGCGGCCGTGCTGGAGGCGCTGGGCACCTTCCGCACCGCCTCCGCCCTGCGCAAACCGCCGCGCGGTCTCGGCGGGCATGTGGTGCTGCTCGGGCTGGGGAAGATCGGCACCCGGGTGCTGACCCGGCTGCGCGAACTGAACATCCCCGTCGTGTGCGTCGAGTCCGACCCGGAGGCGCGCGGACTCGCGACCGCGCGCCGGCTGCGGGTGCCGGTGGTGCTCGGGGACGTCACCCAGGAAGGTGTGCTGGAGTCCGCGAAGATCCACCGGGCGTACGCGCTGCTCGCGGTGACCAGCGCGGACACCACCAATCTGGAGGCCGTGCTGTACGCCCGGAACGTACGGCCCGACCTGCGGGTGGTACTGCGGCTGTACGACGACGACTTCGCCACCGCGGTGTACCGCACCCTGCGGGCCGCGTACCCGCACGCCCTCACCCGGAGCCGGAGCGTCACGCACCTGGCCGCGCCCGCGTTCGCCGGGGCGATGCTGGGGCGGCAGGTGCTGGGCGCCATCGCGGTGGAGCGCAGGGTGCTGCTGTTCGCCGCGGTCGACGTCTCCGGGCATCCCCAGTTGGAGGGGCGGACCGTACGGGACGCCTTCCAAGCCGGGTCCTGGCGGGTGCTGGCGCTGGAGGGGCGGACGGACACGGCCCCGGACCATGTGCTGGAGAAGGGGGACCGGGTCGTCGTCGCCACCACCCGCAGAGGCCTGGCGGAGCTCCGCTGACTCAGGACGCGCAACCAGGTGCCGTCACTCAGGAAGCGCCCAGGTGCCGGGCCGCGAAGTCCGTCTCCAGTCTCACCTGCTTGATCCGCTCGTCCACCACCAGGGAGCCGTGACCGGCGTCGTAGCGGTACACCTCGTGGGTCGCGCCTCTGGTCTCCAGGCGCTTGACGTAGTTGTCGATCTGGCGGATCGGGCAGCGGGGATCGTTGACGCCCGCCGAGATGTAGACCGGGGCCTTGACCGCGTCGATGTACGTGAGCGGGGACGAGGCCTCGAAGCGCTCGGGGACCTCCTCGGGGGTGCCGCCCAGCAGGGTGCGGTCCATGGCCTTCAGGGCCTCCATCTCGTCGTGGTACGCGGTGACGTAGTCCGCGACGGGCACGACCGCGATGCCCACCGTCCACGCCTCGGGCTGGGTGCCGAGGCCGAGCAGGGTGAGATAGCCGCCCCAGGAGGCGCCGGTGAGGATCAGCCGGGCGGGGTCGGCGAGGCCCGAGGCGACCGCCCAGTCGCGGACCGCGGCCACGTCCTCCAGCTCGATCAGGCCGACCCGGTGCTTCAGGGCGTCGGTCCAGGCGCGGCCGTAGCCGGTGGAGCCGCGGTAGTTGATGCGGATCACCGCATACCCCTGGTCGACCCAGGCGGCCGGGCCGGCGGCGAAGGAGTCGCTGTCGTGCCAGGTCGGGCCGCCGTGCAGGTCGAAGACCGTCGGCAGGGGGCCGCTCGCGCCCGCCGGCTTCTGGATCAGGGCGTGGATGCGGCCACCGGGGCCCTCCACCCACGCGTCCTCCACGGGCACCGACGGCGGGCAGGCCATGCCGGGAGGGTCCAGGACGATGCCGCCGGACGTCGAGCGGACCGCGGGCGGCTCGGCGGCCGAGGACCACAGGTACTCCACGCTGCCGTCGGGGCGTGCCGTGTGGCCGGAGACCGTGCCGGGCGGGGTGGGGATGCGGGTCAGCCCACGGGTCGCCAGGTCGTAGCGGAACAGCTCGCTGCGGGCCTCGAAGCCGTGGGCGACGAGCAGGGCCGAGCCGTCCGGGTACCACTCCGCACTGACGTCACCCGGCAGGTCCAGGGCGAGGTCGGTCTCCTCGCCCGTCGCCACGTCCCACACCAGCGGCTCCCAGCGGCCCCGGCGCTGATGTCCGATGAGCAGCCGGGTGTCGCCATCGACCGGGGCGAAGCCCAGCACCTCCAGGCCCAGCTCCTCGGTGCCGCCCTTGGTGTCGTCCAGCTCGGCGACCGGCGTGCCGTCCGGGCGGAGCACGCGCAGCGCGGCGTGCATGGCGTCGCCGTGCTCGGTGTGCTCGACGGCGATCAGGGAGCCGTCGTGCGAGAGGTCGCCGACGCCCGCCGACTCGCGGTGCCGGTAGATCTCGACCGGGTCCTTGCCCTCGCGCGCGAGGTGGATCGTCGTGCCCTCGTCGTCCGTGGAGCGGCCGACGACCGCCGTACGCCCGTCCCGGGACAGGGCGAGCCCCGCCGGGTAGGACGGATCGAGGCCCGGGACGGCCGGCTCGTCCTGTCCTCCCTCGAAGGGCTGGCGGCGCCAGATGCCGAACTCGTCGCCGTCCTTGTCGTCGAACCACCAGATCCAGGCGCCGTCCGGGGAGAGCGCGCCGTCCGTCGTGCCGTTCGGCCGGTCCGTCGCCTGCCGCTGGCCGCCCGTCGCGCGGTCCCAGGCGTACAGCTCGTACGTGCCCGTCGCGTTCGACACGAACAGGGAGCGGTCCGGCGCGTCCTCCGCCCAGTCGGGCAGGGACACCCGCGGCGCCCGGAAGCGCTTCTCCCAGTCCGGCATGCCGGCCGCGTCGCGCGCGCCCGGCTCGTTGCTCTCACTCATCGCCCCAGTCATGCGCCCATACTGCCTGGCCGCTCCGACAATTGGGTGGCGGGTGTGGGCAGCCTGTGGATAACTTTCCGATCATGAGCACGCAGGTCGGCCACCACTCCGCCCCCGACGGCTGGCGCGAGGACAACCGCGCCATGTGGGATGAGCGCGTCCCCGTGCATGTGGCCGGTGAGTACTACGACCTCGACGGCTTCCGCACCCACCCCGACGTCCTGCGCGACTTCGAGACGGCCGAGGTCGGCGACGTCACCGGCAGGACGCTGCTCCACCTGCAGTGCCACATCGGGACCGACACCCTCTCCTGGGTCCACCGGGGCGCCGCCCGCGTCGTCGGCCTGGACTTCTCCGCCCCGGCCGTGGAGGCCGCCCGCTCCCTCGCCGCCGACCTCGGCCACGGCCCCGAGCGTGCCGCCTTCGTCACCAGCGACGTGTACGACGCGGCCGACGCCGTGCCCGAGGCCTCGTACGACATCGTCTACACCGGGCTCGGGGCGCTGTGCTGGCTGCCCGACATCCGCCGCTGGGCACGCACTGCCGCCTCCCTCGTCGCCCCCGGCGGCTTCCTCTACCTCGCCGAGTTCCACCCGATCACCGAGGTCCTGGACGACGCGACCGGCTCGCGGATCGTGCGCGACTACTTCCGCCGCGGCGCCCAGGTGTGGGACGAGCCCGGCACCTACGCCGACCCGGACGCCGTCACCGTCCACAACCGCAGCGTGGAGTGGCAGCACACCCTCGGCGACGTGGTCTCCGCGATCGCCGCGGTCGGGCTGCGGATCGAGTTCCTGCACGAGCACGACGTGTCACTGTTCCCGCGCTTCGAGAACTTCGAGGTCCAGGACGGCTACCACCGCTTCCCGGCGGACCACCCGCGCATCCCGCTGATCTACTCCCTCAAGGCGAGCAGGAGCTGACCCGCGGGCGGACGCCCGGCGGCGGCGCCGTACCGTGGAGGGCGTGTACCGGTTTCTGCTGACACCCCGCTGGTGGGGCATCAACGTCTTCGTGCTGCTCGCCATCCCGTTCTGCATCTTCATGGGGTCCTGGCAGCTGAGCCGGTTCGAGGGGCGGGTGCAGGAGCATCGCAGCGCGACCGAGCAGGCCGCGTCGGACAAGCAGGAGGCCGCCCGCCCGCTGGCGTCGATGCTGCCCGTCGACAAGGCCACCTCGGGCCGCCGGGTCACCGCGAGCGGACACTACGGCACACAGCTGCTGGTGCCCGACCGCCGGCTGGACGGCAAGAACGGCTTCTACGTCCTCACCCTGCTGCGCACCGGCTCCGGCAAGGCGCTGCCGGTGGTACGAGGCTGGCTGCCCGGCAAGGCGGACCCGGCGAAGGCGCCCGCGCCGCCGAGCGGTGAGGTCACCGTCACCGGTGCGCTGCAGGCGTCCGAGACCCCCGGGGACAACGGGGTCAGCGCGGCCGGCGGACTGCCGGCCGGGCAGACGGCGGCGATCAGCTCGGCGTCGCTGGTCAACCTGGTGCCGTACAAGCTGTACGACGCCTGGGTGACCCTCGACAAGGCCGACGCCGGAATGAAGGCCGTACCCGCGACGGCGCCGGACGGCACCGGGCTGGACCTGAAGGCGTTCCAGAACCTCGGCTACACCGGGGAGTGGTTCGTCTTCGCCGGCTTCGTGGTGTTCATGTGGTTCCGGCTGCTCCGACGAGAGGCCGAGGCCGCGCGGGACGCCGCGCTGGGCCTGGTACCGGAGGAAACACCGGAGCCGGTGACCAGTAGCTGAGCACCGGCGCCCCGGCTGCTACGCCCCCGCCAGCACCCCGGTGTAGATGACCGTCCCCGCGCACTCCCCCGTCACCGTCGCCGTCGCCGAAGGTGAGCCCCCCTGCGCGGTGTGGGTGATCTGTACGCTGCCGTCGGCCGTGCCGTCCTCGGTCATCAGCTGGGTCGTAGTACCCGCCGAGCTCCCGCCGTCGGCCGAACCGCCGGTGGCACTCGCGTCCTGGGTCGGCGTCGGGTCCGCCGTCGGGCCACCGGTGTCCGAGCCTCCGGTGGTGCTGGTGCCGCCGCCGGTGGTGGGACAGGTCTCGGAGGGTACGAAGGCGAACTTCTCCTCGTAGGCCGCGCCCGGCTGCAGGACCAGCCCGGTCACCTCCAGCGAGGGGTCGGGCAGACTGGTGGCCGCGTCCCCGGCCACATGCCGCGCGATGCTGATCTTGGTCGGATCGGCCGCGCCCACGGCGGTCGGGGTGATGGTGCCCGCGCCGGCGACGGTGCAGGCGGCGGCGGAGACGTTGACGACGCGGAACGTGCCGTAGACCACGCCCGCGGTGTCGGGGGCGTCGGCGGTGCCGGTGGCCGAGCCCAGCTGGGCCGTCGTACACGCCGGGACGCCGCTGGAGGCGACGGTGGAGGTCGGGTTGGCGCCGCCGGTGGAGCCGCCGCCGCTGCCGCCGCCCTTGCCCTTCTCCCCGGGCTTGCCGGGCCCCGTGCCTGGCTTGACGGTCGTACTGCCGGCGTCCTTGCTGCCGCCCTTGTCACCGCCCTTGTCCTTGCCCTGCCCGGTGCCGCCCTGGGCCTGCGAGGACTGGCCGGCCATGGCCGTGTTGGGGTCGGTGCCGCCGGACTCGGAGACGTGCACGAGAGCCGGGATCGCGGTACCGATGAACAGGGCCGCTGCGGCCATGCCCACGACGGCCTGCCGCTTGCGGGCCCGCCGCGCGGGCACGGCCCGGCGCAGACGCTCCAGCGTGCCGGTGCGCGGCTCGATGTCGTCGACGGCGGAGTGCAGTATCCGGCGCAGGGCCAGCTCGTCGTCACCGAGGCCGCCGACGCCGTCGAGACCGAACCCGAGGCCGTCCGCATCGGCGCCGGAACCCTGCTTGCGGCCCTCGGGACCCTGGTCGAGGCCCTCCGGGCCCTTCTCGTCGGGGCCGTGGTTCACAGTTCCGTTCCCAGCGTGCGATTGCGTGTGCTCTTGCTCATCCCGCCTCGTCGGCTCGTGCCAGGCGAAGGGCTCGTGACGTTCGTGGGAATGACGTTCATCGGAATCGCCCCCTTCGGCTCGCTCGCTCATGCCGGTGCCTCCATGGCCACCCGCAGCGCGGCGATGCCCCGCGACCCGTACGCCTTCACCGACCCCAGGGAGATCCCGAGGGTCTCGGCGACCTGGGCCTCGGTCATGTCCGCGAAGTAGCGCAGGACCAGGACCTCGCGCTGGCGGCGCTGCAGGCCCTTCATCGCCTTGATGAGGTCGCGGCGCTCCAGCTGGTCGTAGGCGCCCTCCTCCGCGCTCGCCATGTCGGGCATCGGCTTGGAGAGGAGCTTCAGGCCGAGTATGCGGCGGCGCAGCGTGGACCGGGAGAGGTTGACGACCGTCTGCCGCAGGTAGGCGAGGGTCTTCTCGGGGTCGCGGACGCGCTTGCGGGCCGAGTGCACGCGGATGAAGGCCTCCTGGACCACGTCCTCGCAGGAGGCGGTGTCGTCCAGGAGCAGCGCGGCGAGGCCGAGCAGCGAGCGGTAGTGCGCCCGGTAGGTCTCGGTGAGGTGGTCGACGGTCGTTCCGGCGGCCTCGGTCGCCGCGGTGGTCGCGGCCTCCTCGGTACCGTCACGCTGACTGGGTATGCGGGCGGGCCGCGCTGCGGGCATGGGCGCGATCACCGGCATGCCGCCGGGCGTACGGGGCCGGAGCGCCGTACGGGGCGGCCGTAGGGCCGCCGCGCCGCGGGCCGCGCTGATTTCGAGTACCTCTGCCACGCCAGTTGGACACGTCTGCCCCCGCCAGGGTTGTACGTGCCGGGCGTCACATGTGCGACAACCGGCCGTGCCTCAAGTGCCGTCATGCGTCCCGCTCTTCCCCTATGTCCGATATGGACGGGTGTCCCCGCACCCACCCGATCACGGCGTCCCCACGCCCGAAAGGGTGACCGCAAAGACGCTCCCCGCCCACCGCGTGGTTGCGGGGACGGGGAGGGAAATCCTCTGTTGCCTTGAGCAATGATTCAAGTGGTTTGGACCATGCTCCCGGCCACACCTCTTACCGAGATCCTACAAACCTCTTGTCGGACCGCTCTCACCGGTCGGCCCACTCGGCCGCGACCAGCTCCGCGATCTGCGCGGTGTTCAGCGCGGCCCCCTTGCGGAGATTGTCTCCGCACACAAAGAGTTCGAGCGCGGTCGGGTCGTCGAGGGCCCGCCGCAGCCGGCCCACCCAGGTCGGGTCGGTGCCCACGACGTCCGCGGGGGTGGGGTACTCGCCGGCGGCCGGATCGTCGCACAGCACCACGCCGGGCGCGGTCGCGAGGATCTCCCGGGCCCGGTCGACCGTCACCTCACCCTGGAAGCGGGCGTGCACGGTCAGGGAGTGGGTGGTGATCACCGGGACGCGTACACAGGTCACGGCGACCGGCAGCCGCGGCAGCCCGAGGATCTTGCGGGACTCGTCGCGGACCTTCATCTCCTCCGACGACCAGCCGTCCTCCCTGAGCGATCCGGCCCACGGGACGACGTTCAGCGCCACCGGCTCCGGGAACGGCCCGGTGTCCTCCCCGACGGCCCGCCGTACGTCGCCGGGCTTGGTGCCCAGCTCGGTCCCGGCCACCAGGGACAGCTGGGCCCGCAACGCGTCCACACCGGCCCGCCCGGCCCCGCTCACCGCCTGGTACGACGACACCACCAGCTCGCGCAGCCCGAACTCGGCGTGCAGCGCGCCCAGGGCGACGATCATCGTCAGGGTGGTGCAGTTGGGGTTGGCGACGATCCCGCGCGGCCGGGTCCGTACGGCGTGCGGGTTGACCTCGGGCACCACGAGCGGCACCTCGGGGTCCAGCCGGAAGGCGGCGGAGTTGTCGACGACGACCGCGCCGCGCGCGGCGGCGATCGGCGCCCAGTGCGCGGCGACCTCGTCCGGGACGTCGAACATGGCGATGTCGACCCCGTCGAAGGCCTCCTCGCTCAGGGCCACCACCTCGACCTCCTCCCCGCGCACGGCCAGCTTGCGGCCGGCCGAGCGCGGGGAGGCGAGCAGGCGGATCTCGCCCCAGACGTCCGCGCGCTGGGACAGGATCTGGAGCATGACCGCGCCGACGGCTCCGGTCGCTCCCACGACCGCGAGCGTCGGCTTGCCGGTCATCGTCGTACGCCTCCGTACGTCGCGGTGGAGACGGTCATCGGCCGGTGCCGCCGTAGACGACGGCCTCGTCGGTGTCGGAGTCGAGCCCGAAGGCGGTGTGCACGGCGCGCACGGCCTCCGGCACATCGTCCTTGCGGGTGACGACCGAGATACGGATCTCGGAGGTCGAGATCAGCTCGATGTTCACGCCCGCGTCGCTCAGCGCCTCGAAGAAAGAGGCGGTGACGCCCGGGTTGGTCTTCATACCGGCGCCGACCAGGGAGATCTTGCCGATCTGGTCGTCGTAGCGCAGCGAGTCGAAGCCGATGCCCGACCGGCTCTTCTCCAGCGCGTCGATCGCCTTGCGGCCCTCGGTCTTCGGGAGCGTGAAGGAGATGTCCGTCAGCCCGGTGGAGGCGGCGGACACGTTCTGCACGACCATGTCGATGTTGATCTCGGCATCGGCGATGGCCCGGAAGATCGCGGCAGCCTCACCCGGCTTGTCCGGCACGCCGACGACCGTGATCTTGGCCTCGGAGGTGTCGTGCGCGACACCGGAGATGATGGCCTGCTCCACCTTCTTGTCCCCAATCGGCTCACTGCTGACCCAGGTGCCCTGCAGCCCGCTGAAGCTGGACCGGACATGGATCGGGATGTTGTAGCGGCGGGCGTACTCCACACAGCGGTGGAGCAGCACCTTGGAGCCGGAGGCCGCGAGCTCCAGCATGTCCTCGAAGGAGATCCAGTCGATCTTCTTCGCCTTCTTCACCACACGCGGGTCGGCGGTGAACACGCCGTCGACGTCGGTGTAGATCTCGCAGACCTCGGCGTCGAGCGCGGCGGCGAGCGCCACGGCCGTGGTGTCGGACCCACCGCGACCGAGCGTGGTGATGTCCTTCTTGTCCTGGCTCACACCCTGGAAACCGGCGACGATCGCGATGTTGCCCTTGTCCAGCGAGTCCCGGATCCGGCCCGGCGTGACGTCGATGATCCGCGCTTTGTTGTGGACCGAGTCGGTGATGACGCCTGCCTGGCTGCCCGTGAAGGACTGGGCCTCGTGACCCAGGTTTTTGATCGCCATCGCCAGCAGGGCCATGGAGATCCGCTCTCCGGCGGTCAGCAGCATGTCGAATTCACGCCCGGCAGGCATCGGAGAAACCTGCTCGGCGAGATCGATCAGCTCGTCCGTCGTGTCGCCCATCGCGGAAACGACGACGACAACCTGGTTGCCGTTCTTCTTCGCTTCCACGATCCGCTTGGCGACGCGCTTGATGCCCTCGGCATCGGCTACGGAGGAGCCTCCGTACTTCTGCACGACAAGGCCCACGTGCGCTCCTCGCTCGGTTCGTTTGTGTCGGCTCAGTCTAACGAGCGCCCGAATTCCACCACCCTGCTCCCGCATGGTGAGACATGGGACCGGTGAGTCATCGGACGTCCGCGTTCCGGCACCTGCCCAGCCGCTGCCGTACCACGCGGGAAAGTGCCTCGCGTCACAGTCGCCACTGCATTAGCTTTCAACAACAGGCGTACTACGTACGGGGGCGACATGACGGAGACGCTGCTCGCTGCGATCGTCCTGCTCGGCGGATGCGTGCAGTGGCTGACCGGCATGGGCTTCGCCCTGGTCGCCGTACCGGCGCTGGTGCTGCTGCTCGGCCCCGCCGACGGGGTGGTGCTCGCCAACTGCGCCGCCGGCGCGATCAGTGTGGTGGGGCTGGCGGGCGGCTGGCGCCGGGTCCGCCCCGCGGCAATGGTCCCCCTGTGTGCGGCGGCGGCCTGCACGGTGCCGATGGGCGCCTGGATGACCCACCAACTCCCCCGGCCGGTCCTGCTGTTGGTGATGGGCGCTCTGGTGACGGCGGCCGTCCTGCTCGTGCTGCGCGGTGCCCAGGTCCCGGCCCTGCGCGGCGGCAAGGGAGCGGTGACGGCTGGGGCGTTGGGCGGCTTCATGAACGCGGCGGCGGGCGTGGGCGGCCCAGCGGTGTCCCTGTACGCCCTCAACGCGGGTTGGACGGTGCGGGAGTTCGTGCCCAACGCCCAGTTCTACGGCGCCGCCGTGAACGCCTTCTCGATCGCCGCGAACGGCATGCCCCATCTGACCGGTGAGCAGTGGGCGGCCGTCTGCGCCGCGATGACGACCGGCGCGGTGATCGGCCACGCCATCGCCGGGCGCATCCCGGAGCACCGGGCCCGGCACCTCGTCCTGCTGCTGGCCCTGGTGGGCGGCGGTACGGCGATGGCCAAGGGGCTGTGGGGGGTGTGGCTCAGTCGCTGAACTCCTTGAGCGGCTCGGTGTCCAGGGTGATGTTCACGGGGTCGGGGAGCTTGACGGAGGCGCCGAACGGCAGCTTCTCCTCGTGCCGGTAGCGACCGTCCTCGTGCTGGTTGACCGTACCGCGGGTGTTCGGCAGCGATCGCCTTGTAGCCCATCGCATGGCCGTCTTGGAGGTGGTCGATGAAGACCGCGAGATCGCGTTAACGGCCGTCCGGATGTGCGAAGTCCGCGTCCGCGTCCGGGTTTTCGTTGTGACCATGACGAACGGAATTCACCGGCCCGCCTGGGTCCCCCTCCGTGGGCACCGGCTGCGCGTGGCCGGCGTGCACTTCGACGCCGTGCGGATCGAGGGGAGATGGGGCGAGGCCGTCGCCGACTGGCTGATCGAGCGGGGCGACGGGGACGCGGGGCCGATCGTGTGCGAGGGCGGCGGCGGGAAGCGGTGGGTGTACTTCCTGCTGCCGCCCGGGGTCGTACACCGCTACGAATGGCCGCTAGGCGTACAGCACTTCGGCCGGCGCGCGGACCGCACCACCGTCACCTATGTCGGCGTTCCGGCGCTGGACGGCGACACCTGGCCGCTGCGCTGGTACAGCGAACCGACGCCGACCGCGCCGTACGTCGACGCGGCGGCGCTGCTCGCGGTCACCGCCCCTGCCGGATCCCCAGCGGTCCGCCGATCTCCTGCGCCATGACCCGGCCCGCCTCGAACTCCAGGGTGTCGTCGCCCATGTCGGACTGGTCGGTGTCGAGGCCGTCCAGTTCTTCCAGGGGCTGGTTGAGGCGCACGTGGATGAGGACCGACTGCAGGGCGCGCAGGACGGCGGACGCGGTGGGGCCCCAGTTGGAGAAGTAGGAGAACTGCCACCACCACAGCGCCTCCGTGATGCGGCCCGCGCGGAAGTGGGCCATGCCGTGGCGCAGGTCGGTGATGACGTCGGCGAGGTCGTCGGAGATCCGGGCCGGCACCGGGGCCTTGCGGGGCTCGTACGGGTCGAAGACCTCGGAGTAGACGTCGACCGGCTCCAGCAGGCGGCCCAGGTTCTCGCGGAGTTCGTCCACGTCCGGCTCCGGTCCCAGGTCGGGCTCGTAGCGCTCCTCGGGGACGAGGTCCTCGTGGGCGCCCAGACGGCCGCCGGCCAGCAGCAGCTGGGAGACCTCCAGGAGGAGGAAGGGCACGGTCGAGCCGGGCTCGTCGCCCCTCGCCACCTCCGTGACGGCCACCAGGAAGCTCTCGATCTGGTCCGCGATCTGGACCGCGAAATCGTCCGGGTCATGACCGGTCGCGTGCAGTGTGGCGTCAGACATCTAGGAGTCGTCTCCCCTCGAAGGCGCGGCCGAGGGTGACCTCGTCCGCGTATTCCAGGTCGCCACCCACCGGGAGGCCGCTGGCCAGGCGGGTGACCTTCAGGCCCATGGGTTTGATCATCCGGGCGAGGTAGGTGGCCGTGGCCTCGCCCTCCAGATTCGGGTCCGTCGCCAGGATCAGCTCCGTGACCGTCCCGTCGGCCAACCGCGCGAGAAGTTCTCGTATACGCAGGTCGTCGGGCCCCACACCCTCGATCGGGCTGATGGCGCCGCCGAGCACGTGGTAGCGGCCGCGGAACTCACGGGTGCGTTCGATGGCGACGACGTCCTTGGGCTCCTCCACCACACAGATGACGGAGGGATCCCGACGCGGGTCACGGCAGATGTTGCACAGCTCCTCCTGTGCCACGTTGCCGCAGGTCGCGCAGAAGCGGACCTTCGCCTTGACCTCCAGGAGCGCCTGCGCGAGCCGCTTCACGTCCGCCGGCTCGGCCTGCAGGATGTGGAAGGCGATCCGCTGCGCGCTCTTGGGACCGACGCCGGGCAGCCGCCCCAGCTCGTCGATGAGGTCCTGGACCACGCCTTCGTACACCGGACTGCCCTTCCTGGAGACCTTTCGGTACGTACCGTAGTTGGCCCGGCCTCAGAACGGCAGACCGGGGATGCCTGTGCCGCCGCCGAGGCCCTGCGCCAGCGGGCCGAGCTTCTGCTGCTGGAGCGTCTGGGCGTTCTCGTTCGCCGCCTGTACGGCCGCCACGATCAGGTCGGCGAGGGTGTCGGTGTCCTCCGGGTCGACCGCCTTCGGGTCGATCTTCAGCGCGCGCAGTTCGCCGGCGCCGGTCACGGTGGCCCTCACCAGGCCGCCGCCCGCCTGCCCGTCGACCTCCGTGTTCGCCAGTTCCTCCTGCGCCCGCTGGAGATCCTGCTGCATCTTCTGGGCCTGCTGGAGCAACTGCTGCATGTTGGGCTGGCCACCACCGGGGATCACGATCAGCTCCTTTACGTACTTCTCCTTGGGCACGAGCCTACGTGGTCCACGCCCCTGTCGCCCCGCCACTCTTTCGAGTGAGAAGCGCGGCAGCCCTATACCTGATCAAGACCCTCTTCCGGGCGGAAAACCTGGGAAAGCTTCTTCTTCGCCACCCATTGGGCGGTAGGAAGGGTGCCGCGCGTCGGCATGGAATCGGCATGGCATCGGCATGGGCTGTCACGCAACGTGACCGGGCCGCGACAGGTGATCAAGGATCAGTAGGGAGTGCCGGGTGGGTCAGCCGGAGATGCAGCCCGAGGGACCGCCTCAGGACGGGCGGGGCGAGGGCGCGGCCGGACTGCGGCCGGGCGATCTGACCGGGCGGACCTTTCCGCTCGGCGACTGGGGCGAGCCCGCCGAGCGGCTCGACGAGCTGTACCGGTGGGTGGAGCACGGGGCACTGGAGACGGCGTCCTGGTATCTGCGGGACCGGGTCTGGAAGCGGCGCGGCGCCCGGATCCTGCGCTCGGGCGCGGCGGCGGGCGCGGTGGCCGGGGCGGCGCTCCCCCTGCTCGACCTCGCCGGGGCGGCCCACGGGGTCGCGCCCTGGGGCTGTCTGGCGCTGCTGCTCGGGGTCGCCTGCGTCGGCATCGACCGGTTCTTCGGCGTGACGTCCGGCTGGATAAGGGACGTGGCCACCGCACAGGCGGTACAGCGGCGGCTGCAGGCCCTGCAGTTCGACTGGGCCTCCGAGAGCATCCGGGAGGTGCTGGGCCCGGCGGAGGGCACGGCGAGCGAGGCCGCCGAGCGGTGCCTGGGGGTCCTGCGGCGCTTCGCGGAGGACGTCACGGAACTGGTGCGCATGGAGACGACCGACTGGATGGTCGAGTTCCGCACCGGTTCCGCACCGCTGGGCATGCAGGCGACGGTGGCGTACGTGCCGCGCCAGGAGGCCGGGGGCCCGCTGGGCCGCTTCTCGGTGCCGCCCGCGAACGGGACCCGTCCGAACATGCCGCGCCAGCGGCCGCCGGAGCCGCGATAGGGGCTGCAGCCGGCGCGGCAGCCCCTACGCGCAGAGTTTCATCCCCTCCGGTGTCCAGCACGGCACATGCCCATGGGTGCGGATGATCTCCTGGCCCTGCCCGCGTGACAGGTAGGTCAGGAAGCTGGAGGCCAGGGAGTCCGCCGGCGGTTTGCCGTAGGTGTAGGCGTACTCGATCTCCCGGTACGGATAGGCACTGTGCGCATGCTCGATGGCGTCCACCGAGGGCGCGTTGCCGTCGATGCCCAGCACCCGCAGCCCCTTCTCCCGCGTCGCCAGATTCAGCTCGCTGTAGCCGATCGCGCCGGGCAGCCGCGCCACCTCCGCCAGCACCTGGTCGGTCGAGTCCAGCTCGCACCGGGTCACCGGTGCCGACGGATAGTCCTTGTGGACGCAGTCGACGGACGAGTTCGCCATCTCGCCCTGTCCGAGCACCCGCCGCTGGAACACCTGCCGCGTACCGGAGTTGGCGTCGCGGCTGACCAGATGCACCGGAAGCGAACGCCCGCCGAGCTGCGCCCAGTTGGTGATCCGGCCCTGGTACAGCCGGCGCAGGTCCGCAGTGGACAGGTCGCGCACGCCCACGTCGTCGTTGACGACGAGCGCGAAGACGGACAACGCCACCCTGGTCTCCCGCAGTTCGGGCATGTCGTCGGGCTTCGCTCCGTCCGAGAGGGCGACGACCGGGGGCGCTCCGCCGCTCCTGCGCGCGGCCCCGTCCGCCGCCAGCTCCCGTACGCCCGCGGTCGAACCGTGCGGATCGACCGTGATACGGGACCCCTCGCAGTCCTTCTCGTACTGCGTCGCCGCGTCCCGTATCACCGGTGCGAAGGCCGTCGACCCGATCACGGTCAGCGAGCCCTTCTCGCAGCCGATCGGCGGCCGGGTGTCGTCGCGGGCCACGACGATCGCCGCGAGGGTCACCACGCACATCGTGAGCATGACCGTGATGAGCCGGGACGCGGCGCTGAACAGCGGCGGCTTGTCGTCCGGGGTGGCGCTGCGGTTGGTGTGGACCTCGCCGTCCCGGAGGCCGCCGCTCAGCCGTATGCCCCGCCCCACGTCGCCGCCCGACAGCAGCACCAGCAGCTTGAAGTGGTCGCCCCTGTTGAGCGGGACGCGGGGGATGCGCAGGGTGTTGCCCTCGTAGCCGAAGCCGCGGTCGGCGGTGAAGTGGTCCATCAGATGGTCGGCGTCGCTCGGCTGGGTCACCGAGACACCGCGGATGGTCCGGTCGGTGAACACGGCGGTCAGGCCGTGCCGTTCGGGGCCGGTGTAGTCGTCGCGGTCGATGCCCTGCGAGCCGTCGTTCTCGATGCGCAGCAGGACGAGTGTGGCGTCCTCCATCCCCGGCATCTCCAGGAAGATCCCGAGCCGCCGGTTGACCCGCCCCGAACGCGCGTCGTCGCCGATGGCGTTGTCCATCTGCACGCGATAGCCGAGCCGCTTGCGCCGTGGCACCCGGCGCTCGTACCAGACCATGCCCGCGGACGCGGCGATACCCAGCAGCGCCGTGCCGATGGCGACCACGTTCTCCGCGTTCAGCCACTGCATGTGGATGCCCCCGCCACTGACCGGAGTCGGATGGTGGAGTCACGGTACGCGCGAAGAAGGGGACGAACCGGATGCGTTCGGTGAAATTCGTCTGACGTTCAACAGCCCCGGGCGGACCTCACTGCCTGGTGTACGTCAGGCTCTCCCCGCCGCCTGCCTTCGTCCGCTTCAGCCTGCCGTCCGGCAGCAGGGTGACCTCGGTGGCCTCGCCCGGAGTGCACGAGGAGGCGGGCTCGCCGCTGGTGACGGTGGACGGTCCGATCTGCAACGGCCCGTCGGCGCCGGGCTGTTCGGCGAGCTCGGCGTCGAAGACGCAGTGGTACGTGCCACCGCTCGCCATCGGCCCGTCCGCGACCAGGGTCAGCACGCTGTCACCCACCGCGCCCTGCCGGATGGTCAGTTGGCGGGTGCTGGTCCCGTTGGCGCTGTCGATGGCCGCCTCCCAGGTGCCCAGGTAGCCGGCCGGAACCACCCCGTCCGAGGAGGCGGAGTCGGACAGCGTCGGCCCCGCCGTGCCGGGCGCCTGCGAGGTACCGGAACTGCTGACGGTGGGCGTAGGACTGACGGTCCCGCCGCCCTTGTCGTCGCCCCCTCCGCCATTCCTCATCAACGCGTACACCGAGCCACCCGCGCCCAGCGCCACCACCAGCGCGATCACGACGAGCAGCACGGTCGACCGCCCGCCCCGCCGCTCCGGCTCCGGCGCCCCACCGACGGGCGGCGGCCCGTACGGCGGCGTGGACCCGAGTCCGCCGTAGGGGTTGTACGACGGCTGGCCCCCGCCCTGCTGCGGATAGCCGTAGGCACCGCCCGGCGGCGCATACGGCTGAGGCTGAGCCTGGGGCTGCGGATGCTGCTGCGCATACCCGTAGGCCCCTGGTGCGGGCCCGAACTGCGGTGCCGCAGGCAGCACTCCCGGCGGCGGAGTCCGCCCCGCCACGACGGTGGGCAGATGATTCACCCCGCCCCCGGTCCCCGGCTCCCCCACCGCTCCGGGCCCACTCCCGTCATCGGCAACGGCAGCGTGCTCGGGCGAGACCGCACTGTCTCCGGTGCCCGAGCCAGAACCCCGAGCAGCGGCCGACGCCGAGCCACCGTCGGCCGACGCAGCGCCGCCACCGGCACCACCCGCACCCGCCGACGGCGAGTCCGCCCCACCAGGGCCACCCGCACCCGAAGACGACGCCCCGTCCCCCTCCGGATCCTCCACCTCCAGCAACTGCACAGCATGTCGGCCAAGCTGCGCGACCAGCGCCCCCGGCAGCCAGGGATCCCGGGACCGCCCCCCGGCCACGGTGTCCCCCGCCCCCGTCCGCTCCAGCACCGCGTCCAGCGAAGGCCGAGCCCCCGGATCCTTGCGCAGGCACTCCCGTACCAGGTCGGCGATCCCCTCCGGCACCCCCGCCAGATCCGGCTCCTCCTGAGCGATCCGGAACATCAACGCGTGCACACCACTGTTGGCGGTCCCGAAGGGCAACGACCCCGTGGCCGCGTACGCCAGCACGGACCCCAGACAGAAGACGTCACACGCCGGCGTGATCCGATCCCCCCGCACCTGCTCGGGCGCCATGAACCCCGGTGACCCGACCAGCGACCCGGTCCGGGTCAGCCCCTCCCCGCCCAGCGAGGTCGTCTCCAGCGCCCGCGCGATCCCGAAGTCGATGACACGCGGGCCGTCGATGGTGACGAGCACGTTCGACGGCTTCAGATCCCGGTGCACGATCCCCGCCGCGTGGATGTCCTTCAGCGCGTGCGCGAGCCCGGCAGCCAGGATCCGTACGGACCTCTCCGGCAGCGCCCCGTGATCGTGTCCGACCACCTGCTGCAGGCTCGGCCCGGCCACATACCCGGTGGCCACCCACGGCACCGCCGCCTCGGTGTCCGCGTCCAGCACGGGCGCGGTCCAGTACCCGCCGACCCGCCGCGCGGCCTGCACCTCCTGCCGGAACCGCGCCCGGAACTCCTCCTGCGCGGCGAGCTCCTCACGGACCAGTTTCACGGCGACGGTACGGCCCCGGTCCGAGCGGGCCAGATACACATGCCCCATGCCGCCCGCGCCCAGTCGCGCCAGCAGCCGGTAGCTGCCGATCCTCCCCCGGCCTTCGGCCGGGGGAACCCCCAGCGGATCCCCCGCCCCCAGCTTCTCCATGGCCGCCCCGCCTTCCCCCCGATACGCCCCGAACGCCCCATACACCCCATATACGCAACGCATACGACTACGACGCATACGTGTGCGACGGACCGAGAATAATGCGGCCCTACCGATGAGTCGCGCGGCCCGCCGCCTACGGTTCCGTAACGGGCTTTCCCAGCTCGTCCGGGACCGCGGACAGCCGTCGGCCGGGTCCCAGGGGCAGGATCAATACCCGGCGCGGGCGAGACAGGGGGTCGTACGGGTCACTCGGCACTCACCCCTTCGACAACCTGTCGCGGAAAGCCCCCGTCCACAGAACAAGACGCCGATAGGCCTTCCGCATCGCGGACATTTACCCTCACCGGCATGACCCCTCAGCCCAACCCCGACGCCGGCGCCGCAGTCAAGGCCGCGGACCGCGCGCACGTCTTCCACTCCTGGTCCGCACAGGACCTCATCGACCCGCTCGCCGTCGCCGGCGCCGAAGGGTCGTACTTCTGGGACTACGACGGCAAGCGGTACCTGGACTTCACCAGCGGGCTGGTGTACACGAACATCGGCTACCAGCACCCGAAGGTCGTCGCGGCCATCCAGGAGCAGGCGGCGCGGATGACGACCTTCGCGCCCGCCTTCGCGATCGAGGCGCGCTCGGAGGCGGCCCGGCTGATCGCCGGGCGGACCCCCGGCGACCTGGACAAGATCTTCTTCACCAACGGCGGCGCCGACGCGGTCGAGCACGCGGTGCGCATGGCCCGGCTGCACACGGGCCGCCCGAAGGTGCTCTCGGCCTACCGCTCGTACCACGGCGGCACCCAGCAGGCCGTCAACATCACCGGCGACCCGCGCCGCTGGGCGAGCGACAGCGCCACGAACGGTGTCGTCCACTTCTGGGCGCCGTTCCTCTACCGCTCCCGCTTCTACGCCGAGACCGAGGAGCAGGAGACCGCGCGCGCCCTGGAACACCTGGAGACGACGATCGCCTTCGAGGGGCCGGGCACGGTCGCGGCGATCATCCTGGAGACCGTCCCGGGCACGGCCGGGATCATGGTCCCGCCGCCCGGTTATCTGGCCGGAGTCCGCGAGATCTGCGACCGCCACGGCATCGTCTTCATCCTGGACGAGGTCATGGCCGGCTTCGGGCGTACGGGCGAGTGGTTCGCCGCCGACCTCTTCGGTGTCGTACCCGACCTGATGACCTTCGCCAAGGGTGTGAACTCGGGTTACGTCCCGCTGGGCGGTGTCGCCATCTCGGGCGCGATCGCCGAGACCTTCGGCAAGCGGCCCTACCCCGGCGGTCTGACGTACTCCGGGCACCCGCTGGCCTGCGCCGCCGCCGTCGCCACGATCGACGTGATGGCGGAGGAAGGCGTGGTGGAGAACGCGGGGCGCCTCGGCGAGACCGTCCTCGCCCCCGCCCTCACCGAGCTGGCCGAGCGCCACCCGAGCGTCGGCGAGGTGCGCGGCGTCGGCATGTTCTGGGCGCTGGAACTCGTCAAGAACCGCGAGACCCGCGAGCCGCTGGTGCCGTACAACGCGGCCGGCGAGGCGAACGCCCCGATGGCCGCGTTCGCGGCCGCCGCCAAGCAGCACGGCGTGTGGCCCTTCGTGAACATGAACCGCACCCACGTGGTCCCGCCGTGCAACGTCACCGAGGCCGAGCTGAAGGAGGGCCTCGCCGCCCTGGACGCCGCGCTGAGCGTGGCCGACGCATACACGGCGTAACGGTACGACGGCTGCCGCCGGGGCGATCCGAACGCGTAAGGTGGCGTGCTCGTAAGACATGACGTACACGCGTAGACCGCGAGTACGGGCGTGTACGTACGAGTACGTCACCTTGACGCGTGAGGAGAGGCCCCCCATGGCCGGCACAGGCCCCGTGACACGCAGCACCCTGCGCCAGCAGATCGCGGACGCGCTCCGTGACGAGGTGCTGGCGGGGCGGCTGCGACCGGGCCGGGCGTTCACGGTCAAGGAGATCGCCGATCAGTACGGCGTCTCCGCCACCCCCGTCCGCGAGGCGCTGGTCGACCTGTCCGCGCAGGGCATCCTGGAGGCCGACCAGCACCGCGGCTTCCGCGTGCCGGAGTACTCCGTCACCGACTACCGGAACATGATCGAGGCCCGCAGCCTGGTCACCGACGGCATGTTCCAGGCCCTCACCACCGGCCACCCCGCCTTCCGCACCCCGCCCGAGGACTCTCGTACGAAGGCCGCGCTGTCCACGGTGCGCCGCCGCGGAGAGGAGGCCGCGCGGGCCGCGACGGCCGGCGACCTGACGGTTCTCATCGGCTACGACCTCCGCTTCTGGCGCGAGCTCAGCTCCCTCTTCGGCAACCCCTACCTCGGCGACTTCCTCCACCGCCTGCGCGTGCAGTCCTGGGTCTGCGCGGTGCAGCACCTGCTCCGCCTCCCCGACCTGCGCGGCCGTCTGTGGGCCGGGCACACGGACCTGGTCGACGCGCTGGCCCGCCGCGAGGCCGACACCGCCCGCAGCATCGTCGCCGCCTCCAACGCCCACTCGCTGGAGCTGCTGGAACACCTGACCAACGGGTAAATGACCAGTACCCTTCCCGAACCACCTCCTTGGTGGCCCCTTCTGTGTGCGAGGAGCCCTCTTTGGCCTGTGACCTGTGGCTGGTACCGCTCGTGGACGTGTTGTGCCACACGCCCGACAATCCGTTCGCCGAGGAACTCGCGCAGTACAACAAGGCCCTGGCCGAGGCCGGGCTGCCACCGGTGCCGGTGTACCAGTACATGCCGGGCCTGTCCGGCGAGGTCGCCCCGGTGGCCGGCTTCGACTACGACGCGCTGCACTTCCTGCGCCGCGCGTACCTGCTCCAGGTCTGCGGCCTGCCGGTGACTCCCGTCGACGAACTCGGCGGCGACTACGAGCAGTTGCTGGAGATGTTCGAGTCGACGGCCCAGCAGTCCCACCTGGTCTGGCACTACGACCACGCGGGCGCATACGTCCCTGTCGACTTCCCGAACCCGCTCTCCAACGACGAACTCCTCGCTGGCGGCGGCCCGTTGGGCTCCTCCCAGACTCTCCTGCGCGAGCTGGAGTACGTCGCCGGTTCGATCGGCATCGACCCGGCCAACCCTCCAGCCGCCCCGGCCCCACCCACGGCCCCCACAGAACTGGAGGAACCAGCCGTCCCGGCCCCGTACGACCCCAGCCCCTTCGCCCGCGAACGCCACGTATGGCTGGGCCTGCACGCAGCGGCGACGCGCTCCCTGGCCCAGGGCTCGATGATCGTCTTCAGCTGACGAATCACTGGGTTCAGCCGAGCCGCAGCAACACGGCCCAGCCCGGCGCCGGGCCCTTGCGGCGTTGCGTTGGCACCGTCGGCCGGCGGGCGTTCGCGCATCGGATGCATACCGGGTGGTCTCAGCGTCGAACGACCGATGGGCGGATGGGGTGTGCTCCAGCGTATCGCCAGCACACCGGCCGTCTCGGCACCTCGCCCCGGGAGGCCTGCCCCATCGACCCCACTCGCAGACCCCACCCGCGCCCCCAGGCAGTGATTGACAGATTTGGGCCACCTCCCCCCACACACAAGCCCGAAATCCAGGGGCAAGGGCCACGGCCGGGTGGCACAAACCCGCCAATCCCCACCGGGCGAGTGACCCATGGGCCGCATGTGACTCCAGATACACCCCGGACGATCACCTCATGGGCGGCCCCACCACCCACCAGCTCCAGGCCGCCCGCTCACCCACCACCGCAACACTCGCCACCCGTCCCCCCACGCACCACCACCCACCGACCGTCCGCCGCAGAGCCCACCCGACCTGCGAGCCCGATGCGAGCACGCCCCAGCCACCCGGGCGACCGCCCCCAAGCCGGCCCGGCATGCAGGCGAGACGCGACCGCGCCCCACCACCCGGGCGGAAGCCGCTCAGCCCACCCGGCGTGCAGGCGAAGTGTGAGCACGCCCCACCCACCGGGCGACCGCCCCAAGCCGGCCCGGCATGCAGGCCGGACACGACCGCACCCTCCGCAGCGCAGGATGCGAACGCAGCCGACCCCAGGGCCCGACCCCGTCGAGTCGCCCACTTCTCCCCGGCCGCCCGCCCGCTTCGCCCCCGTGCTGGAGCGAGGTGGGTCAAGGGTGGCCCGGAGGGCCATCGCCGGAGGCGCCGAGGAGCGGGCGGCCCCACGGCAACTGAACAGGCTGCGTTCAGCTGGTGTGATTTCACCCACCTATTCTTGCCGTGGGGGAAATGCCTACCTACGTTCGGTGGCATGTCCCCCCACGACCCCACCTTCGACTTCAACGTCGACCTCAGCTCGCACGAGATGCTCCGGCGCACCCACGTCATGGCCTCCCTCGGCCCCGGCTGGGACCCCGCGGCGGCGCTGCGCGGTGAGGAGGAGGCGCGTGCGCTGCTGTACTCCGGTCTGGACGCCGAGCAGCAGCGCATCTACGAGGAGCTGGTGGCGGCCGGCGTGCTCCCCCCAGGGCCTGGCGATGCTGCCGCTTGATCCGCAGGCCGACATAGGGCGGCGCGCCTGGGTGGCGTGCCCGAACTGTGACGACCGGGCCGGGTGCGAGACATGCCGGCAGGGGGGCAGCAGCACCTGCACCGCGCACTGGCGCTATCTGCTCTCCAACACCGGCAGCCTGCTGAACCTGCAGTGCCCCTCCTGCCACCACGCCTGGACGCACGAGACGCACTTCGGCGCCACGCGCTCGTCCGAATGACGAATCACGCTCACGGATCTCGCTGACGGACGTCCGAGCGCGTGGGGATGGAACAGCCGCATGGACGCCGCAGCACTCCAGCACATCCTGGACGAGGTATTCGACCAGGCCCTCGTGCACCACGGATACACCGGCTACCTGCGTGACTACGAGGTCATCGTCCACGCGACCGCGGATCCCCGTACCGGCGTCGAGCCCGCCTACCTGCGGTATCTCTTCAGGCACTGCGTCGAGGCCGGGTGCGAGTCGTCGGTGTTGCCCGAGACCTGGCGGATCTCCCTGGACGACCGTCTCATCGGCCATGAACCCGATGCCGGCCTCGACGGATACGTCTGGGGCGTCAGATGGCATGCCCTGTATCCGGGGGCCAAGGTTCTGCCCGAGTCGGAGGCGGCCCGTCGGTGGGCGCGAGCCGTCGGGGTCGACTTTCATGAGGTGCGCATCGAGACCAGCGCACAGCGGCTCACCCTGCTCTTCTCGGACCTGCAGGTGAGCGAGGTCCCGACCGGGTACGCCCCCTTCACCACCGGGTGATCATCCGCAGCAGGAGCACGGCACCGGCCGGGGAGGGGCAGTCCTCGCCCCTCCCCGGCCGGGCTCTGCGAACAGGCCGAGGCGGTCGCTCACCGCGCGGATCTCCGCGATCTCGCCGCCGACTGCCGGCGCAGGCCTTCGAAGGCCGCCCCTGGCTCGTCCGCCTCGCCGTGGATGGTCAGAAGACCGGCGTACCGGCCTGCGTCAGCTTCCAGTTGGTGACGGCGAAGTCGGCGGGGTCGAGGCTCTTCTTCGCGGTCACGTAGTCGATCATCAGCTGACGGATCTCGTTCGTCGAGCCGTAGGCGATGGGGGCGGAAGCGATGTGGGGGTAGCCCGAGCCGCCGTTGGCGCGGTAGTTGTTCACCGCCACGACGAACACCTGGTCGTCGGCCACCGGCGCGCCGTTGTAGGTCAGGTTCTTGATCCTCGACCCCTCCGGCTGCGCGATGTCGATCTCGTAGTCGACGCCCGCCGCCGTGTCGTACATGTAGTCCCAGAAGTTGTTGGCGTTGGTCAGCGTCGCGGTGTCGACCTTCGTGCCGGCCGGGACCTGGTGGTAGTACTTCGCCGCGTACTCCAGGTAGTCCTTGAGCTGGGCGCCCGTCAGCTTCTTGCCGTACAGGGTGTTGTCGTAGATGTAGAGGCCGGCGATGTCCTTGATGGTGACGTTGCCCTGGGGAATGTCGGCCGTGCGGGAGAAGGGGGCCGCGACCGAGATCAGCGGGAGGGCGGCGTCCGCCGTCGACAGGCCCGTCTTCACCGTGTCCATCTGGACCTTGTGGATGAAGTCCATGATCGGCACGTCCTTCCAGCAGGACTCCGCCGCCGAGAGGTCCTGTGTGCAGGTGCCGACCGCCGTGTTGACGTACTTGACCACCAGCTCGTGGTCGGCCTCCAGGAGCTTCTTGATCTCCGGGTCCTCGTCCACGGTGTTGGGGTTGAGGGTCTGCGCCTTCTTGCTCGTCACCTTCCACTGGCCGTGGTGGAGTTCGAGCTCGAAGTCGAAGACGCTGAGGCGGTAGCCCCAGCAGTACGGCTCCGAGAGGAGCACTTCCTCGCCGGTCTCCGCGTTCTTCACCGTGTACGACGGGACCTCCACGTGCGTGTGGCCCACCAGGATCGCGTCGATGCCCGGCACCTGCTCGGCCACCAGGTTCGACGCGTTCTCGACGTACGGGAGTTCATCGCCGTACGACGAGGAGCCGTCGAGCCCCGAGTGGTCCGTCAGGAAGACGACGTCGCAGCCCAGCGCGCGCAGCCTCGGCACGTACTTCTTCGCCTGCTCCACCAGGCCCGGGAACACCATCTTCCCGCTGACGTTGTCCTTGTCCCACAGCGCGATACCGGGGTTGGTCAGGCCGAGGATGCCGACCTTGATGTCCGGGGCGCCCGGCACGCAGATGCGCTTCACGGTGTACGGGGCGAACGCCGGGCGCAGGGTCTTCGCGTCCAGGGCGTTGGCGCCGAGCAGCGGGAAGCGGCACTGGCTCTCGAACTTGCGCAGCACCTCGATGCCGTAGTTGAACTCGTGGTTGCCGAGGGCGGCGGCGTCGTAGCGCATGTGGTTCATGGCCACGGCCATCGGGTGCTTGGGGCCCCTCTTGCCGTCGGTGCCCGTGATCGGGTCGACGCGCGCGAAGTAGTAGGCCAGGGAGGTGCCCTGGATGATGTCGCCTGCGTCGACGAGGAGGACGTGGTCCTCGCCCTTCGCCTCGCGCTGCTGCTTGATGAGGGTGGCCACGCGCGCCACGCCCACGGAGTTGCCCGCCTTGTCGGTGTAGGCGGCGTCCTTGTAGTAGTCCCAGTCGAAGACGTGGCTGTGCAGGTCGGTCGTGCCGAGGATGGAGAACGACCAGGTGCGCGGCGCCTTTCCGGGACGGTCACCGGCCTCGGCCGCCTGCGCGGTGCCGGTGCCGACGGTCCCGGCGGCGGCCACCGCCGCCCCGGTGACGGCCGACTTCTTCACGAACTCCCGGCGGTTCATGGGACTGAGGGGCATTCGAGGCTCCTGGAGAGGGCTGGAGTGAGGAGATTCTGTGCGAGAGACGTGCGGGGACTACCCGCGTAGATGCTTGCCTCACTCCGGTTCCGCTGAGAACCACGAACAACCCAAAGGCCGGTCAAGGAAGTTCATGTCCATGACCGACCTGGGGCTGTTCATCGAGTCTTAACCGCCGTACCACCAGAGCTGGTTGCCGTTGTCGGACGCCCGGCAGCTCCACTGGTGGACCGCCGCGCCGTTGTCCTGGGACCACGCCTCGAATCGCCGGGTTCAGATACGGCCGATGAGCCTGATCCGCGGCGGCCACAGCACCCCGCTCGCCATCAGCAGGGAGGGGCCGAGATGCACCGGGCAGACGTGGAGCGGGGGCCGGTGATACCGGGCGACCTCGAAGATCGCGGGGTCGGAGCAGTCCGTGCCCTCGGCGTCGTCGCCCTCGCCGCCGTACGGTCCCCGGCACCGTGCATTCCGGTGGACGCTCATACCCCCATTGCACCGCGCACGCCGAACGAGCGCCCGCCGATCACAACGTTGTCCATGCCGTCCCTGACGAAGGTGTTGGAGTAGGTCACGCTCTGCAGGAACGTTCGCGGTCCCCACGAGAATCGGGGAATCCCATCGGCGTCCGCCCGCGGTCCCCTGGCGGCCTTGCTCCGGCTCGGCCGACGGAAAACGCCCCCGCCGGCGGAAGCCGGACGGGGGCGCAGCCGAACGGGGCCGGACGGCCCAAGGGCTCAGAGGAACGAGTTGATCTCGATCGTCTCGTCCCGGCCCGGGCCCACGCCGATCGCGGAGATCGGGGCGCCGGACATCTCCTCCAGCGCCTTGACGTAGTTCTGGGCGTTCTTCGGCAGGTCGGAGAAGGACTTCGCCTTGGTGATGTCCTCGGACCAGCCGGGCAGGGTCTCGTAGACCGGCTTCGCGTGGTGGAAGTCGGTCTGGGAGTACGGCAGTTCCTCGACGCGCTTGCCGTCGATCTCGTACGCCACGCAGACCGGGATCTGCTCCCAGCCGGTGAGGACGTCCAGCTTGGTGAGGAAGAAGTCGGTCAGGCCGTTGACGCGGGTGGCGTACCGGGCGATGACGGCGTCGAACCAGCCGCAGCGCCGGTCACGGCCCGTCGTCACGCCCCGCTCGCCGCCGATCCGGCGCAGCGCCTCGCCGTCCTCGTCGAACAGCTCGGTCGGGAAGGGACCGGCGCCGACGCGGGTCGTGTAGGCCTTGAGGATGCCGATGACCCGGCTGATCTTCGTGGGGCCCACGCCGGCGCCGGTGCAGGCGCCGCCGGCGGTCGGGTTCGAGGAGGTCACGAAGGGGTACGTGCCGTGGTCGATGTCCAGCAGCGTGCCCTGGCCGCCCTCGAAGAGCACGACCTTGTCCTGCTCCAGCGCCTGGTTGAGGACGAGCACCGTGTCGGCGACGTACGGCTTGATCTGCTCGGCGTAGCCCAGCAGCTCCTCGACGACCTGGCTCACGGCGATCGCGCGCCGGTTGTACAGCTTGGTGAGGATCTGGTTCTTGACGTCGAGGGCCGCCTCGACCTTCTGGGTGAGGATCGACTCGTCGTACAGGTCCTGGACCCGGATGCCGACACGGTTGATCTTGTCGGCGTAGGTCGGGCCGATACCGCGCCCCGTCGTACCGATCTTCCGCTTTCCGAGGAAGCGCTCCGTCACCTTGTCGACGGTCACGTTGTACGGCGTGATGATGTGCGCGTTACCGCTGATCAGGAGCTTGGACGTGTCGACGCCACGCTCGTTCAGACCGCTCAGCTCGGAGAGCAGGACCGACGGATCGACGACGACGCCGTTGCCGATGACCGGAACACATGTGGGCGAGAGGATTCCGGAAGGGAGCAGGTGGAGTGCGTACTTCTGGTCGCCGACGACGACCGTGTGGCCGGCGTTGTTGCCGCCCTGGTACCGCACTACATAGTCCACCGAGCCACCGAGCAGGTCGGTCGCCTTTCCCTTGCCTTCGTCACCCCACTGAGCACCGAGCAGCACAAGTGCGGGCACGCGCGTACACCCCTTCCGGGCGGGGCATGTCCAAGGTCGGGGGCGTGGGCGTAAGGTTCACCGCCGCGTGCCACAGCGACCGCCGTTGGTCGCCAACCGTCGGACCGGATGCCCCGGAATAGACGAAGCCCCTGGCGCAATAGCGCAAGGGGCTCTTGCACAAAGATGCTACCCGAGGAAGCGAGGCAGGACCGAGGTGGCGACTTTCGCGACGTCCGAACAGCTGCTGGTGATCATCGATCCGGCGGCCCGGCAGACGGACGGGGAGTCCGTACGGATCGCGAAAGACGTGCTCAGCGCGGGTGCGGCGGCCAAGGTGTGCCTGCCGGACGGGCCGGAGGAATTCGCCCGCGCACTGGACCGGCGGGGTTCGAGGCGGCCGGTCGTGGTGGGCGACGGTCACGCTCTGATGCGGGCCGTGGCCCTGTTGCACCGGGCGCGCGAGCTGGCCGGATGCGCACTGTCGGTGGTCCCGGTGGGGGACACCGGCCTCGCCGAGTCGCTGGGCGTGCCCGGCGGCGCGGTGGCGGCGGCGCGGGCCGTGCTGGACGGGGCCGAGCGGCGCCTGGACCTGCTCGTCGACGACAGCGACGGGGTCGTGCTGAGCAGGCTGGGCATTCCGCCGGAGCCGGTGGTGCGGGCGGCGGCCGTGGAGCCGGTGCCGGTCGCTGCCGGGCGGGCCTGGTACCGCTCCCTGGTCCGCACCCTCGCCCCCCGCCCGCCCCGGCTCCCCGCCGTACCGGCACCGGGCACCTCGCGGTTCCGGGTCGAGGTCGACGGGGAGACGGTGGTCGACCTGGGCCAGCCCGTGGAGGCCGTGTCGGTGACGCCGGGCACGGGCGGGTTGGCACGGGTGGAGGTACGGCCGCTGTCGGTCGGGGCGGAGGCGACACCTCTGCGGACTTCCGGGCGGACCGTGACGGTCGTCGGCGCGGACTTCCGGTACCGGGCGGACGCGGCGGTGACGGGGCCGGTACGAAGGCGGACGTGGCGGGTGGTGGAGGGGGCTTGGGGGTTGGTGTTGCCTTCAGCGTGAGCCGGGGGCTTCGAACCCCGTGGTGTCGAGGGTGCAGTCGAAAGGGGCGGGGATGTGCAGCTTCTCGCCGAAGGGCCTCGTCTCACGCGACTCGTATCCCTTGGGCGAGGGGTCCCAGAAAGCCGTGGCCCGCTTCTCCTGCATGTCGAGGATGAGGTAGACGGGGATGCCGGCCCTTCCGTAGACGGTGACCTTGTCCGTCAAATCGTCGTCCCGGGTGGAGGAGGACGTCAGCTCGGCGACCAGGGAGAGGGCCTCGCCGTCGAGGCGGTTGCTGTCCGTCTCGAAGACCTGCTCAGGCGCGGCATGGATGTCAGGACCGTACGCACGCTCGTCGCCCGGAAAGACGTACAGGAACGGCCCCGTTCCAATGACGTGGCCCTCCGGAAGGTGCCTCTCCAACTGCGTGCACACGAGCCTCATCACGCGGGCGTAGTAACCCCTCGACCATGGCGACAAGACGATGCTCCCCCTGATGACCTCGGCCTTGAAACCGGGCATGTCCAACTCGTCGAGGGCGTCGAGAAGCTCCTCGAAGCCGATGGGCTCGCTGCCGCTTATCGTCGGTCGCTCTGTCATCAGCGTCATGATGCGCCCTCCCACGAACGCGGACCAGTCACCACGCAAAGTAGCCGAACGAACACGTCGGCAAGCCGGGATCCTGGAATCACCCACCTCAATGGTCTGGTGACACATATTTAACCGCCCCGACCCCTTCCCGTGCCCCTCTCCCGTACACCATCCTGCTCCATCAGGACCCACCAGAACCCAGGGACCCGACATGGAAGGGGCCACCCGATGGCAGTGGACGAGGGCATTGCCCCGGCGGCGGGCACGGCGGACGAGGAAACCGTTCATCGGCTGAAACCCAACGCCGTGGGGCTGCTCGGGGTGGTCTTCATGGCCGTCGCCACCGCCGCGCCGATCACCGCGATGACCGGCAACGTGCCCTTCATGGTGTCGTCCGGCAATGGGATCGGGGCGCCCGCGAGCTATCTCGTCGCAATGGTCGTCCTGGCAATCTTTTCCGTGGGTTTCACGTCCATGGCGAAGCACATCACGTCGACCGGGGCCTTCTACGGCTTCATCTCCTACGGCCTGGGACGCACCGCCGGCCTCGCCTCCGGACTGCTCGCGACCTTCGCGTACGTCGTCTTCGAACCGGCGCTGATCGGCATCTTCTCGACCTTCGCCACGACCACGCTGAAGGACCAGACGGGCCTGCACGTGCCCTGGTGGGCCTTCGCGGTCCTGATGCTCGCGATCAACGCGACCGGCACCTGGTTCGGGATCAGCGTCGCCGAGAAACTGCTGGTGGCGCTGCTGGCGACCGAGGTGACCGTGCTGGCGGCGATGGCGGTGTCGGTCGCCTTGCACGGCGGCGGCCCGCACGGGTTCACCCTCGCCCCGGTCAACCCGGTCAACGCCTTCAAGGGCACGTCCGCCGGGCTCGGGCTGTTCTTCGCCTTCTGGTCCTGGGTCGGCTTCGAGTCGACCGCGATGTACGGCGAGGAGTCGCGCGACCCGAAGAAGATCATCCCCAAGGCCACGATGATCAGCGTCCTGGGCGTCGGCGTCTTCTACGTCTTCGTCTCCTGGATGGCCATCACGGGCAACGGTGAGGCCGAGGCCGTAAGGGCCGCCTCCTCCGCCAACCCGCTCGCCCTGTTCTTCCACCCCACCGAGCGGTACGTCGGCCACTGGGCCGTCGACGTCATGCAGTGGCTGATGATCACCGGCTCGCTGGCCTGCGGCATGGCCTTCCACAACTGCGCCGCCCGCTATCTGTACGCCCTCGGCCGGGAGGGTGTGCTGCCCTCGCTGAAGAACACCGTCGGCCGCACCCACGCCCGGCACGGCTCCCCGCACATCGCGGGCCTGGTGCAGACGGTGGTGAGCGCCGTACTGATCGCCGCGTTCTGGATCGCGGGCAAGGACCCCTACAACGCGCTCTACGTGCTGCTGGCCATCCTCGGCACGATGGCCATCCTGGTCGTCCAGGCCGTGTGCTCCTTCGCGGTGCTCGTCTACTTCCGCACGCACCACCCGGAGAGCCGCCACTGGTTCCGGACCTTCACCGCCCCGCTCATCGGCGGCATCGCGATGCTCGGCGTGGTCGTCCTGCTGGTGTCCAACATGGGGGTCGCGGCGGGGGCGGAGTCCGGCTCACTGCTGCTGAAGGCGACGCCGTGGCTGGTGGCGCTGGTCGCGGCGACGGGGGTGGGCTACGCCCAGTACCTGAAGCGCCGGGCGCCCGAGCGGTATGCGCTGCTGGGGCGGACGGTGCTGGAGGAGACCAAGGAACGCTGAGAAGGCTGGAACGCCGAGGAGGCTCAGCGGCCGTACTTGCGCTCCCGGTACACCCGCCAGCGTTCCATCATCTCCGCCACGTCCCTCTCCACGAACTCGAAGAAGTCCAGCGTCTCGGCGAGTCGGCGTCCCGCGGGGGTGTCGGCCCCGAGGCTGGAGACGCCCTCCCGCAGGGCCTCCTCCCAGCGCTTGATGATCGCCTCGCGGTTGGTGAGCGCCTCGTACCACTGGTCGCTGTGCACCCGGTACCGCTCCCGGCGTGAGCCCGGCTCGCGTTCGCGGGAGACCAGGTGGACCTGGGCGAGATAGCGGACCGCGCCGGAGACCGCGGCGGGACTGATCCGCAGTTGCTCCCCCAGCTCGGCGGAGGTCAGGGTGCCGGTGTCGGAGGCGAGCAGCGCGGCGAAGACCCGGGCCGGCATGCGCGGCACGCCAGCCTCGACCAGCTGTGCCGCGAAGTGCTCCACGAACCGCGAGACCGACTCCGGGTCCCGCTCCGGCGTTGCTGTCCTCGACTCCGTCATGTCCCTCACCCTATCCGAGGGTTTATGAACTTCCTTAACTTCACAAATTTCTGAAAGAAGCGTACGTTCGGAACCATGACGAAGGCAATCACGGTCTCCGGACTCCACAAGTCCTTCGGCCGTACCCACGCGCTGGACGGCCTCGACCTGGACGTCGAGGCCGGTGAGGTGCACGGCTTCCTCGGCCCGAACGGCGCCGGCAAGTCGACCACGATCCGGGTGCTGCTCGGGCTGCTGCGCGCCGACGCGGGCGCCGCGCGGGTGCTGGGCCACGACCCGTGGCGGGACGCGGTGGAGGTGCACCGCAGGATCGCCTACGTGCCCGGCGACGTGACCCTGTGGCGCAACCTCTCCGGCGGCGAGGTCATCGACCTCTACGGCCGCCTGCGCGGAGGTGTCGACACCCGGCGCCGCGCCGAGCTGATCGACCGCTTCGAGCTGGACCCGACCAAGAAGGGCCGCACCTACTCCAAGGGCAACCGGCAGAAAGTCGCCCTAGTCGCCGCCTTCGCCTCGGACGTGGAACTGCTGATCCTGGACGAGCCGACCTCGGGCCTGGACCCGCTGATGGAGGAGGTCTTCCAGCGCTGTGTGGAGGAGGAGCGGGAGCGCGGCCGTACGGTCCTGCTCTCCTCGCACATCCTGAGCGAGGTCGAGGAACTCTGCGACCGGGTCAGCATCATCCGCAAGGGCCGGACGGTGGAGAGCGGGTCGCTCGCCGACCTGCGGCATCTGACCCGCACCAGCGTGAGCGCCGAACTCGCCGGGCCGCCCAACGGACTGGCCCACCTGCCGGGCGTGCACGACCTCGACGTGCAGGGCCACCGGGTCCGGCTCCAGGTGGACACCGACCGACTCGACGCCGTACTGCGCTCGTTGACCGCCTCCGGGGTGCGCTCGCTGACCTCGACGCCGCCGACGCTGGAGGAGCTGTTCCTGCGGCACTACCAGGACGAGCCGGACGAGGTGGCGGTATGACGCGCCAACTGGCCGGCACGGGAACCCTGCTGCGGTTCTCCCTGCGCCGCGACCGCGTGCTGATCCCGGTCTGGGTCGCGGTGAACGCGCTGATGGTCCTCTCCATGCCGAGGACGCTGAAGGGCCTGTACGACACCCCGGCCGCCCGCGCCGACCTGATGCACCAGATGGCGACCAACACCTCCCTGCGCGCCATGGTCGGCCCCGTCTTCGACGACTCCATCGGTGCGCTGACGGCCTGGCGGGTCGGGGTGTACGCGGGCGCCCTCGCGGCCGTGATGAGCCTGCTCGTCGTCGTACGGCACACCCGGGACGAGGAGGAGAGCGGGCGGCAGGAGCTGGTGTCCTCCGGGATGGTGGGGCGCCGGGCCCCGCTCACGGCGGCCCTGCTGACAGCGGCCGTGGCGAACGCGGCCCTGTGCGTCCTGATCGTGGCGGGGCTGGCCGGACAGGGCGCCTCGGGTGCTCTGGCCTTCGGGCTCGGGGTGGCGGGCGTCGGCATGGTGTTCGCCACGACGGCGGCGATCGTCGCCCAGCTGACGGAGAGCGCCCGGCTGGCCCGGGGGCTGACGGCGGCCGTGCTGGGCGCGGCGTTCGTACTGCGCGCGGCGGGCGACTCGGCGACGGACGACGGATCCTCCCTGCTCACCTGGCTGTCCCCGCTGGGCTGGCTGGAGGACCTGCGTGCCTTCGCGGCCGAACGCTGGTGGGTGATGCCAC
Organism: Streptomyces sp. NPDC052107; assembly: GCF_040680215.1. Lineage (NCBI taxonomy): Bacteria > Bacillati > Actinomycetota > Actinomycetes > Kitasatosporales > Streptomycetaceae > Streptomyces > Streptomyces sp. NPDC052107. Next base: position 63,413 of record NZ_JBFAWG010000021.1, on the reverse strand, counting down.
TGTTCGTCGCCGCCGTAGCCCTCCATGCGGTGGTCGCCTACGCGTTGGCCGGGCGGCGGGACATCGGCATGAGCTTCCTGCCGACCCGGCCGGGACCGGCGGCCGGCCGCCTCGGCACGGCGGGTGCACTGGCCTGGCGCTTGCAGCGCGGCAGCGTGCTCGGCTGGTCGATCGGCTTCTTCCTCGCCGGGGTCGTCTACGGCGGGATGACGGACGGCGCGGCCAGGCTCGTCGGCGACAACGCCAAGGCGCGGGAGATCTTCCAGCGGATGGGCGGCCAGTCGGGTCTGACGGACGCGTTCCTCGCCGCCATGGTCGGCATGCTCGGTCTGGTCGCCGCGCTCTACGTCGTCTCCTCCGTGCTGCGGTTGAGCGGCGAGGAGACCTCCGGCCGGGCCGAGCCGGTGCTGGCCGCGGCCGTGGGCCGGCTGCGCTGGGCCGCCGGCCACCTGATCATCGCCTTCGGCGGCTCGGCCCTGCTGATGCTCCTGGCCGGCCTGGGCTTCGCCGTCGGCTACGGCCGGCAGACCGGCCCGGTGCTGGGGGCGTGCCTGCTCCAGGTCGCCGCGGTATGGGTCATCGGCGGCGTCGCCGTCCTTCTCTTCGGCGTCCTGCCGCGGGGCGCGGTCGCGGCGTGGGGGGTGGCCGGCGCGGTCCTGCTGATCGGCTGGATCGGCCCGGCGCTGAACGTGCCGCGGGTGGTGCTGGACCTGTCCCCGTTCGGCCATCTGCCCAAGCTGCCGGGTGGCGCGATGGCGTGGGGGCCGGTGGTGGTTCTGCTGGGTCTGGCCGTGGTGCTGGTGGCCGGCGGTCTTGCGGGGGTGCGGCGAAGGGATCTGGCCGGGTGAGGAGCTGCCCGGTGGAGGGGCTGATCGGCTGAGGGAACCGACCGGCTGAGCGTCAGCCGGTCACCTCGACGCTCAGCCCCTCCAATCCCCGGATGACGAAGTTCGGCTTGCGCTGCGGCTCCGCCGCCAGGGTCAGCGTGGGGGCCTGCTGGAGGAGGGCCGTCATGGAGGCGGCCAGCTCCATGCGGGCCAGCGGGGCGCCGATGCAGTAGTGGATGCCGGCGCTGAAGGAGATGTGCGGGTTGTCGGTGCGGGTCAGGTCCAGTCGGCCGGGGTCGGTGAAGACGGCTGGGTCGTGGTTGGCGGAGCCGAACAGCATGGCGATCTCCGAGCCCCTCGGGATCACCGTGCCGTCGATCTCGATGTCGTCCAGCACCCAGCGTTCGAAGAGCTGGAGCGGGGTGTCGTAGCGCATCAGCTCCTCGATCGCGGACGGGATCAGGCAGTGGTCGGCGCGCAGGGCGGCCAGCTGGCCGGGGTTGCGGAACAGCGCCCACCAGCCGTTCACCGTGGCGTTGACCGTGGCCTCGTGGCCGGCGTTGAGGAGCAGGACCGCCGTGGAGATCATCTCCTGCTCGGTCAGCCGGTCGTCGTCCTCGTCGTGGGCCGCGATCAGGCCGGAGACGAGGTCCTCGCCCGGCTCCTTGCGGCGGGCCGCGATCAGCTCCCGCAGGTACTCCGAGAACTCCACGGACGCCCGGACCGCCTTGGCGGCCGTCTCCTCGGAGGGGTTCAGCTCGTACATCCCGCAGATGGCCGCCGACCAGGGGCGCAGCTGCCCCCGGTCCGCCTCCGGGATGCCCAGCATCTCGGCGATCACCGCCACCGGCAACGGCTCGGCCACGTCGGTCAGCAGATCCCCGCCGCCGTTGTGGACGAGCGCCGCCACCAGGTCGCCCGCCAGGCGCTGCACATACGGCTTCAGCCGCTCCACCGTGCGCGGCGTGAACGCCTTCGACACCAGGCGCCGGATCCGGGTGTGGTCCGGCGGCTCCAGGTCGAGCATGCCGTGGTCGTTGAGGGTGTGGAACGGCTCGTGCTCCGGCGCGGGCGGTGTCCGCCCGAACTCCTCGTGCGAGAACCGGTGCTGATACGTCCGCCCCAGCCGGCGGTCCCGCAGCAGCGCCGAGACATCCGCGTGGTGCGGAACCAGCCACTGGTCGGTCGGCTCGTACCGGATCACCCGCCCGCGTGCGCGCAGCTCCGCGTAGGCCGGGTAGGGGTCGGCGAGGAACGCCGGATCCCAGGGATCGAAACCGAGCTCGTCAGGACCTGCCATGCGGGGACGCTAACCCGCCGGACAGAGGTCTGACCAGGGGTGCCCGCCCTCGACGTGCTCAGCAGGGGCGGTGTGCGGCAGCAGTTCCAGTCGCCTGTGTGCTTCCCGTTGTCAGCCCGGAGTGACCAGGCGCGCCTCGTAGGCGAACACCGCTGCCTGGGTGCGATCTCTGAGGCCCAGCTTGACCAGGATACGGCTCACATGGGTCTTGATCGTCGACTCCGCCACCATCAGGCGCTCGGCGATCTCCGCGTTGGACAGGCCCTGGGCGATCAGGATCAGGACCTCCGTCTCCCGTTCGGTGAGTTCGCCGTAGGCCGCCTGGGCCGAGGGGACCAGGCGCGGGGGGTCCGAGAGGCGGGAGAACTCCGTGAGCAGGCGTTTGGTGACCGAGGGGGCCAGCAGGGCCTCGCCCGCGGCCACCACCCGTACTCCGTCGGCCAGTTGGCGGGCCGAGGCGTCCTTCAGGAGGAAGCCGGAGGCTCCTGCGCGCAGCGCCTGGTACACATACTCGTCCAGGTCGAAGGTCGTCAGGACCAGCACCTTCGCCGCCGCGTCCGCCGCCACGATCTCCCGGGTGGCCTCGATGCCGTTCAGCTCCGGCATGCGGATGTCCATCAGCACGACGTCCGGGGCGAGTTCACGGACCCGGTCCACCGCCTCCCTTCCATTGACGGCCTCGCCGACGACCTCGATGTCCGGCATCGCGTTCAGCAGGACGGAGAAGCCCTCGCGGACCATCATCTGGTCGTCCGCGATCAGCACGCGGATGGTCATGCGTCCCCTTCGCTCGCGGTGGCCGCCGGCACCGGCAGGAACACCGTCACCTCGTAGCCCCCGTCCTCCGTCGGGCCCGCCGTCATCTCGCCGTTCAGCATCGACACACGCTCCCGCATGCCCGTGATGCCGTGCCCCGCGCCCGGAGAGGGCTTGGTCAGGTGCGGCGCGGGCGGCGGGGTGTTGACTATGCGCAGGCCCAGACCGCCGAGGACATAGCCGATCTCCACCCGGGCGCCCGCTCCCGGTGCGTGCCGGAGGGTGTTGCTGAGGGCCTCCTGCACTATTCGGTACGCCGACAGCTCCACGCCCTGCGGCAGTTCCCGCACCGCGCCGGTCACCGCCTTCTCCACCGTCAGGCCGGCCTCCCGCACATTGGCGAGCAGCCCGTCGAGGTCGGCCAGGGTCGGCTGGGGGGCGTCCGGCGCCTCGTAGTCCTCCGCGCGTACGACCCCAAGGACCCGGCGCAGCTCGGTCAGGGCCGCCACCGCGTTCTCCCGGATGGTGGCGAACGCCTTCTCCAGCTCCTCCGGCGGGTTCTCCACCCGGTAGGGCGCGGCCTCCGCCTGGATGGCGACCACCGACATGTGGTGGGCGACCACGTCGTGCAGCTCACGGGCGATCGTCGTGCGCTCCTCCAGGAGGGTGCGGCGGGAGCGTTCGTGCTCGGTGACCGTCTGCTGGGCGGTCACCTCCCGCTGGGCCTGGCGGCGGATGTGCCGGACCGAGACCGCCAGCAGGATCAGGGCCGACGCGACCAGCATCGGGGGGACGTTGGAGTCGTAGCGGTGCCAGCCGAAGAGGCCTGCCATGACGAAGCCGTAGACCGCGGTCATCACCCACATCGAGGCCGCGGTGCTCGGGCGGGTGCGCAGCGCGACGACCGTGAGCACCACCAGGTGGGCCAGGAAACTGCCCGGCAGCCAGGGCCAGTCGCTCCACTCGCCCCGGCCGATCACGGCGGCGGCCGTGCTCGCGGCCAGCGACAACCAGAACGCCCCCACCGGACGCGCCAGCGTCAGCAGCACCGGCCCCAGCGCCAGCAGCCCGCACATCAGGGCGGCCGGCCCGGGATCGAAGGAGCTCGCCATGGCGAGGGACATCGCCATCACGCCCAGCGCGGCGACCACCGCGTGCGGCAGCCAGCCCGCGCCGGACAGCCTGCGGGTGAGCGCGCCCTCGGCGCTCCGGCGGGGCAGCGGGTCGTAGGCGAAGGCGTCCTGGAACAGGTCCTGCCGCAGCCCTCGCAAAGCGTCCGCGGCCAGCCGGAACTCGGGGCTGCGCGGCCGGCCGGCCGGGCCCGGCGGTGTTGTCTGCGTGTGCGTCGTCTGGGTCACGTACGAAACGGTAGGCGGGCGGCGGGGCGCGGTCGTCACCTTGGAGAGGGGTTCTCGGCCGTCCCTCTCAGGTACTACGGGCCGCCCCCTGCGGGGTTCGGACAGGTACTGCGGGCCGCGCACCGCGGGCCGCGCCCGGAGGGTCACCGGCCGCCCGGGCGGACCACGCCGGACTCGTAGGCGAAGACCGCCGCCTGGGTGCGGTCGCGCAGGCCCAGCTTCACCAGGATCCGGCCCACGTGCGTCTTCACGGTCTGCTCGGCCACGACCAGCCGCTCGGCGATCTCCGCGTTCGACAGGCCCTGCGCGATCAGCGCCAGCACCTCCGTCTCCCGCTCGGTGAGGTCGCCGACGCGCTGCTTGAGCGGGGCCCGGCGGCTGCCGTCCATGCGGGAGAACTCGGCGATGAGACGACGGGTGATACCGGGCGCGAGCAGGGCGTCGCCCGCGGCCACGACCCGGACCGCCTCGGCCAGCTTGTCCGCCGAGGCGTCCTTGAGCAGAAACCCGGAGGCCCCGGCCCGCAACGCCTCGTACACGTACTCGTCCAGGTCGAACGTGGTCAGGACCAGCACCTTGATGGCGGAATGCTCGGCGGTGATCCGGCGGGTCGCCTCGATGCCGCCGAGTTCGGGCATCCGGATGTCCATCAGCACCACGTCCGGGACCAGTTCGGCGGTCTGCACGATCGCGTCCAGACCGTCCACCGCCTGCCCGACCACCTCGATGCCGGACTGGGCGCTGAGCAGCACGCTGAAACCCTGCCGGACCATCTGCTGGTCATCGGCGATGAGTACGCGGATGGGACCGGCGCCGCTCGTCATGGGTGCTGTTCTCCTGTCGGGGGCTCGGGCGGGTACGGATCGGGGGTGGAGCCGGGTGGCAGCTGCCGCCGGAACGCGGCGGGCAGGGCGAGGTCGGCCGGCACCGGGGTGCCGTCACGCGGGAGGAACGCGGTCACCCGGAAGCCGCCTCCCTGCTCCGCCCTCGCGACGAGGTGCCCGCCCAGCATCGCCGCCCGCTCCCGCATGCCGAGCAGACCGTGGCCGCTACCTGGGGACGGCGGGGCCGGACGGCTGGGCCGGGAGTTGGTGATGTCCAGGCATATCCCGTGCGGAAGATGGAGGACGTCCACGCTGACCCTCGCGCCCGGGGCGTGCCGCAGGACGTTGCTCAGGGCCTCCTGGACGATCCGGTACGCCGACAGCTCCACGCCCGGCGGATAGGCACGGGGCTCGCCCTCCACCGTCTTGACCACGTCCAGGCCGGCCGCCCTGGTGTTCTCCATCAGGGCGTCCAGGCGGGCGAGATTCGGCTGCGGGGCGTCGGGTGCCGGGCCGGTGCCGGGGGCGGACAGCCGGTGGGTCTCCTCGACCGTCTCGGGGTCGTCCGGGCCCTCCGACCGCAGCACCCCAAGGACCCGGCGCAGCTCGGTCAGGGCCTCCAGGGCGTTGTTGCGGATGCCGGCGAGGTTCTCCTTCAGCTCCTCGGAGGGGTTCTCCACCAGGTGGGGGGCCACCTGGGCCTGGATCGAGATCACCGACATGTGGTGGGCGACCACGTCGTGCAGCTCGCGGGCTATACGGCTGCGTTCCTCGAGGAGCGTGCGCCGGGCCCGTTCCTCGGCGGTGATCGTCGTCTGCTGGACCAGTTCGGTACGGGCCTCGCTACGGCTGCGCAGGGCCGCGCCGATGACGGCGGCGATCGCGAACAGGCCGACGGCCACCGTGCCTGTCGGGGAGTAGCGCGACGCTCCCAGGCCGCCCTCCACGACGGCGGTCACCAATGCGGTCGTGACGAGCGCGGCGACCGTCCCGCTGAACCGGACGCGCAGGGCGAGGAGCAGCAGGACGGCCATGTGGGCCAGCAGGACGGGTGTGGTCCAGGGCCAGCCGGGGCTGGGCAGCCGAAGCAGCGGTGCCGTCAGCTGCTGGCGGGCCAGCAGCGCGGTGGCGAGGGCGGCGGCCAGGGACAGCGCCCAGGCGGGTACCGGCCGCCAGAGGGCCAGGACGACGGCGGCGGCCTGGAGGAACGTACTGAAGAACGCCACGGCCGCGGTGAAGCCGTAGCTGTTGGTCAGCTCCTCGCCGCCGCCGAGGGCGATGCCCAGGGCGAGATAGCCGACGAGCAGGTAGGTGAGGAGGCGGACCCAGCGGTGCCGGGAGAAGGGGGGTGAGTTCGGTGAGGGGTTCTCGCCGAACCAGATCCGAAGGCGGCGGCGCAGGGTGGTCCTGGGGGTGGATGGACTGTCGATGGCGGGTGCGTTCTCGGGTGCGGGTGTCCCCTGGGGGTCCTCGCCGTCGGCGGCCGCGGGCTTCACGAGGTCAACACTAGGCATTGCGTGGTTTCTTTGCTGCGGGCAGATGGCGGCGAACCACATGGGACCTGCGGTTTCGGGGGCGGCGGGGGCCCTGTTCGTGGTGGCGGAAGGCCGTCCAGCACAGGGCGAGGGTCAGGGCGAAGACCGGAAGCCACGCGAGGCGGTACGGCACCCAGCCCAGGGAGTCGGGCGAGGTGTGCAGACCGGGCAGCCGGCCGGCCAGGAGGCCGGTGGCCGTCGTGGCCATCATGGCCGTCTGGTGCCACAGGTAGACCGTCATCGCGGAGAGGTTGACCAGGGCCACCGCCGCCCAGAGCAGCGGGCGGGTCATCGCGCGGCGCAGCCGGTCGCGGAGGAGGAGGGCGAGACCGCACTGGGCCAGGCCGAAAGTGACGGCCGCCAGGGTCGGGGGGTCGAGGTTGGAGATCCTCGCGCCCGGGACGCCGACCATGGACGCCGGGTAGCCGGCGCAGCCGACGAGGACGGCCGTGGCCGCCGTACCGCCGAGGAACAGCACCCGGGCCGCGCGGCGGCTGTCCAGCTCGCCGCGGGTCCAGGCCGCGCCCAAGGTGTACGGGACCAGCCAGCCCGCCGGGAGGTTCAGCCAGCCGAGCCAGGACGGGCCGGTGTGCAGGCCGAAGCGGAGCAGGTCCACGTGCAGGACGACGGCCAGGGGCCAGAGCGGGTTGAGACGGGTGAGGAGCGGGGTGGCGGCCGTCAGACCGGCGAAGACAAGCAGGAACCACAACGGCGACAGGGCGAGCTTGAGCAGGGCCTCGATCGTGGCGAGCGGGGTGCCGGCGAGGAGGAGGGCCGTGGCGGCCACCACCCACAGGCACAGGAGTGCGGCCACCGGGCGGAGGAGGCGGGTCAGGCGGGCGCGCAGCCAGGAGCCGTAGGTCTCGCCTCTCTCACGGGCGGTGGCGAGGCTTCGGGTCGCCACGTGGCCGCCGACCAGGAAGAACACGGCCAGGGTCTGGAACAGCCAGGAGATCGGGGCCAGCCAGGGCATGTGCTGCAGCGGGCTCGTGGTGTGCAGGCCGCCGTCGCTCGCCACGAGTGCGGTTACCAGCCAGTGGCCCAGGACCACTCCGAGGATCGCGATCGAGCGGAGTGCGTCGACGGCTCGGTCCCGGGTGGCGGGGGTGAGGGTGTCCAGGTGGCGGGCGGACTGGGAGACGGTGCGGAGGGCTCGGCGCCATTTTTGGGTGCGGGTGCGGGGCGCCTTCGGCGGGATTCGAGTACCCACCCGCACCACCACCCCTGGCGGTTTCGTCGGGTGCGGGTGGCCCTTGCGGGGCGACATCACCGTCGGCGGCGGGGGCGTGTGCGGGGTGAGTGGTGTGCTTGCGGTGGGGTCAGGCACGGGGCACCTCCGAAGGGTCGCCGAGGGTGATCCGGGCCAGGTTGGTGAGGGAGGCCGAGCCCGGGGCGAAGTAGCCGCTGTGGTTGGCGTTGCCTGCGTTGAAGACCCGGGCGCCGAAGGTGTGCGAGACCGGGTCGGTGCCGAAGCCGACGGTGGCGCCGAAGAGGGTGGCGCTGGTGTGCGGCACGTTCGCGATCCAGTCGTCGCTGCCGCGGGCCGCCCAGACTCTTGCGCGGGTGTGCAGGGCCGCGACGGAGTCCGCGCCGGTGCCGGGGCTGCCGACGAGGGCGATGTCGTCGGCGTCCAGGCCATGGGCGGCTCGGCCGCAGACGACCGTGCCGTAGGAGTGGCAGATCAGGGAGAGGTGCGCCTGCGGTTTGGTCGCGGCGCGCAGCTCGCGTACGAAGGCGCGCAGGTGGGGGGCGGCTTCCTCGGCGCGGGTGGTCGTGGTCACCGTGGTGCTGACGGTGGCCGGTGTCTCGTAGCCGAGCCAGGCGACGACCGCGGTGCGGGTGCCTCGGGGCGCGCGGTGGGTGAGGTCCGTGTACAGGACCTCGGCTGCCTTGTGGAAGCGGGCGTAGGTGTCCAGGGAGGTGTCCGAGCCGGGGACCAGGACGGCGATGTGTTCGGCGTGGGCGAGGTCGCCCAGCACCTCCGTGGCCTGGCCGGCGCCTCGGCCGTCGAAGGTGAGGAGGTGGCGGGACGGGGCGGCCAGGGTGCGGTCGGCGGCGGCGCGGTGGGTGTCGCCGTGCGCGGCGGCCATGTCGGCGGCGCGGGCGGCGTCGGCTCGGTTGGCGGCGTAGGCCGTCTGGAGGGTCGTCGCCGTGAGTGGGGGGAGGACGGCGGGGGCCGGGGCCGGAATCTGGGGGCGGGCGGCGCCGGAGAGGGGGGCGGCCATGGCTGCGGTGAGGAGGGTGGCGAGGAGGGTGCGGCGGGTCCTGCGGCGGCCGCCGGGGCGGCGGGTGGGGTGCGTGCCGAGGGAGTTCGGCCGCGGGTCCGTGGGTGGGTACCCGGCCCTCGGCCGGGTCTGTGTTCCCACCGGCACCACCCGCACCACCCGTGTGGCTTTCGTCGTCGGGTGCGGGTGGGGCTCGTGGGGCGCGATCGCCGTCGGCGGCTGCGCGTCCGTGGAGCAGGACGTGTTGTCCGTCGGTGCGTTCAGGTGTGTGGTGTGGTGGGGGTGCCCCATGGTCGGGCTTCCTTTCAGATCGCCCGGCCATCGGGCTTGTCTGACAAGGAAGTTATGGATCGGGGCGTGTCATCGGCGTCCCGCCAGGGAGCTGTTCTGCGGGGTAGCTCTCAGGTATTACGGGTATCACCGGGGCCGACCCGCAGGGGTGCGCCCGCACAGATCCGCACCGGGCCCTTCACAGGTCACGCCAGGTGACGGACTTCCCTTGCTACCAAGCCAGTTGGGCGATCTCCTCCGCCACCACCGCGCACGCGTCCGCCGCCGGGTCGACGAGCGGGAAGTGACCGACGTCCTCCAGCAGGGTCAGGCCCACCACCTCGCCGGCCTTCGCCGCCGCGTCCGCGTACGACTCGGCCACCGCCTGCGGCACCACCAGGTCGGTACGGCCCTGGACGAGGGTCGTCGCGATGCCCGTCGGGAGGAGCAGGACGGGATCGGCGTAGGGGCGGCGATCGGTGAATGTGTCGTGGCCGCCGAGCAGTTGCAGGCTCGCGTTGCCGCAGACGTCCAGCTTCTCTGCCACCTCGAAGTCCGCGATCGGGGCGAGGGCCACGACACCTCGCAGGGGGGCCGGGCCGTCGATGCGCCAGGGGCTGTCCGGGGGGAGGACGTGGCGCGCCGCCGCCCACAGGGCCAGGTGACCGCCGGCCGAGTGGCCCGTCAGCACCGTGCGGCGCGCGTCGGCCTGCGGGAGCGCCTCGCGGACCAGAGCGGGCAGCGCGTCCAGGGCGGCCGCGATGTCGTCGAAGGTGTCGGGCCAGCGGCCGGCCGGAGGGGTGGGGGCGTCGCCGCCGTCTCCCGTGTTCTGCCCGGGGATCAGGGGGTCACCGCCGCGCCGGTACTCGACGTTGGCCACGGCGAAGCCCCGACGGGCCAGGAAGTCCGCGAAGGGGGTGATGTGGCGGCGGTCGTAGCGGGCGCGCCAGGCGCCGCCGTGCAGGACCACCACCAGAGGGGCCGGTGAGTCCGGGGCGGTCCGGGGGGCGTAGAAGTCGATCACCTGGTCGGGGTGGCTGCCGTATGCGGAGGTGATGTCGGGGTCGACCGGCGGGTGCGAGAAGGCCGACTCCTCTTCTGCGGCGGCGCGGGCTGCTGCGGCGTCGTCCGGCATGCTCCAACCTCTCAGCGATGGAACGTGTTTGGCGTCTGGCGGACCAGGTGGGGAATTTTCGTTCGCGTTGGCGGGACCGTATCAGGCCGGTGACATGCGGGGACATGGGGATGTCACGCAGGGTGAGGAATAAACGGTTCTGTAGGGAAAGGCCTGGGCCTGGGAGAGGGGCCCCCTCCTCCCAGGCCCTGGTCCCTTCCAGGCCCAGCCTCGGGCCCGTGCCCCTCCCCTACGCCAGTTCCTCGCCCAGGATCCGCGCCGCCCGCTCCGTCTCGGTGAAGGTGACGTACAGCGGGGTGAAGCCGAAGCGGAGGACGTCGGGGTGGCGGAAGTCGCCCACGACGCCCCGGGCGATCAGGCGTTTCATCACCTCGCCCGCGTCATCGCAGCGCAGGGCGACCTGGCTGCCGCGTTCCTCGTGGTGTTCCGGGGTCACGGACTCCACGCGCCCCGGCTCGGTGTACGCCCGCACGCACCGCAGGAAGAAGTCCGTCAGCGCGAGGGACTTGGCGCGGACGGCGGAGACGGACACGTCGTCCCAGACGTCCAGGGCCGCCTCCAGGGCCAGCATCGACAGGATGTCCGGGGTGCCCACCCGGCCGCGCAGGGCACCCGGCGCCGGGGTGTACGACGGGCTCATGCCGAAGGGGTCGGTGTGCGAGTTCCAGCCGGGCAGCGGGGAGTCGAAGCGGGGCTGGAGCTCCTTGCGGACGTACAGGTACGCCGGGGAACCCGGGCCGCCGTTCAGGTACTTGTAGGTGCAGCCGACCGCGAAGTCGACCCCGTGCTCGTCCAGGCCCACCTCCAGCGCGCCCGCGCTGTGGCACAGGTCCCAGACCGCGAGGGCGCCGACGGCGTGGATCGCCGACGTGAGGGACGGCAGATCGTGCAGGCGGCCCGTGCGGTAGTCGACGTGGTTCAGCAGCACCGCCGCCGTACGGCCGCTCAGCTCCCCCGGCACCTCCGCCGGCGTCACCGCGCGCAGGGCGCGACCGGTCATGCGGGCCGCCGACTCGGCGATGTAGCCGTCCGTGGGAAACGTCGTGGCGTCCACCAGGATCTCGGTCCGGTCCTCGCCCGCCATCCGTACGGCGGCCACTAGTGCCTTGAACACGTCGACACTTGTCGAGTCGCCCACGACGATCTGCCCGGCCGCCGCGCCGACCAGCGGGGCGATCCGGTCGCCGATCCGCTCCGGCGCGGTCCACCAGCCGCTCTCCTCCCAGGAGCGGATGCGCAGTTCGCCCCACTGGCGGCGGACCACGTCGGCCACGCGGTCCGGGACGTTCGCGGGGAGCGCACCGAGCGAGTTGCCGTCGAGGTAGACCACGTCATCGAGGACGAAACGGGAACGCAGCGGGGCGAGCTCGTCCGCCGCGTCCAGCTTCGCTGCTTCCAGGGCAGGTTCAGACATGGGACCTCGCCGTCCACAGCTCCGGGAACACGTTCTTGCGGGCACGCTTCTCCAGCCAGGCCACGCCGGCCGAGCCGCCCGTGCCCGGCTTGGCGCCCATCGCGCGGCGGGTGGCCACCAGGTGGTCGTTGCGCCAGCGCCAGACGAGTTCGGCCACATCGGTCAACGCCTCGCCCAGGCGGGCGAGTTCGGTGTCCTGGTCGCCGGAGTAGATCGCGCTCCAGGCCCGCTCGACCGCGTCGGAGGGCTCGTAGCGCTGGGACACGTCACGGCGCAGGACGGACGCGGGGATCGGATGCCCGTGCCGGGCCAGCAGCCGCAGCACCTCGTCGTACAGGCTCGGCTCGTGCAGCGCCTTCTCCAGCTCCGCGTGCGCGCGCGGGGCGCCGCGGTGCGGTACGAGCATGGACGCGGACTTCTCGCCGAGCAGGAACTCCAGGCGCCGGTACATCGCCGACTGGAAGCCGGAGCCCTCGCCGAGGGCGGAGCGGTACGAGTTGAACTGCGCCGGGGTGAGCTGTCCGAGGGGCTTCCAGGAGGCGTTGAGGGCCTCCAGTTCCCGTACGGAACGCTTCAGCGCGGCGATCGCGGTCGGTACGTCGTCGCTGCGCAGGGCGGCCGCCGCGGTCTCCCACTCATGGACGACGACGGTGAACCACAGCTCCATGACCTGGGTCGTGACCAGGAAGACCATCTCTCCGGGATCGTCGGAGAGGGTGTGCTGGAGGTGGGTGAGCACGTCCGCCCTGACGTAGTCCTCGTACGGCGTCGTGCCCGCGAAGTCGAGATGCGGAGTCTCGGGCTCCTGAGTCTCCAAGGACTGCTGAGCCGGTTGGGACATCGCTGTCTCCTGTTGTAGCTCCGGGTAGCGGTCCGCCCCTGCCGATGCCGGCACGGGGGCCCCGGTCCCCACCCGGCATCCTCCGCAATGGGCCCCGGATACGGCAAGGCCCGTCCGCTGCCAGACGGGCCACACCGGTGACGTGCGTTTCGGCTAGCCGAGGGTCTGGGCCGCCGTCGGGGAGGAGTCCTTCAGGAACTGCGCGCAGCGCTCGTACTCCTCCTGCTCGCCGATCGCCTGGGCGGCGCGGGCGAGGGCGTGCAGGGCGCGCAGGAAGCCGCGGTTGGGCTCGTGCTCCCAGGGGACCGGGCCGTGGCCCTTCCAGCCGTTGCGGCGCAGGGCGTCCAGGCCGCGGTGGTAGCCGGTACGGGCATAGGCGTACGACTCCACGACCGCGCCGCGCTCGAACGCCTCGTCGGCCAACTGGGCCCAGGCGAGGGAGGAGGTGGGGTACTTGGCGGCGACGTCCGCGGGGGCGACGCCGGCCGCGAGCTGTTCGCGGGGCTCGGGGTCGTCGGGGAGGTGGGTGGGGGGCGGACCGCCGAGGAGGTTTTCGTGAATCGTCATGGGGTCCAGTCTGCCGCTCCCGCCCACTGGTTTCCTGCCCGGTGTCCTTTGCCGGGGTCATGCGCACATGCCGCTGCAGGTCTGCTGCCCGTACCTACCCCTTCCGCTCCCCCTCCAGCGGCGGAGCCGTCACGCAGCCGTGTACGTGGCATTCCGGGTGGCGGCAGTCGGGGGGCGGGCGGCGGACCAGGGTGAAGGCCAGCAGGGACCCGGCCACCAGTACCCCCGCGCAGATCGGCATCGCACGGTTGAACGCCGCGTCGAACGCCGTGGGCGACCGGTACGCCTCCGGGCCCATCCCCGCGAGCAGTGGCAGCGCGGCGACGGCGATCAGGCCCGCCGCCCTCGCCGCCGCGTTGTTGATGCCGCTGGCCAGGCCGGCCCGCGCGGTGTCCACGGAGGCGAGCACCGTCGCCGTCAGGGGGGCCACGAGGGTCACCATGCCCGCGCCCATGACCAGCAGGGCCGGGAGGACGTCGGTGAGATAGACCGCCCCCTTCCCCACCCGGAGCATCAGCAGCATCGCCGCCGCGCAGAGGAGAGGGCCGACCGTCAGGGGCAGGCGCGGGCCCGTGCGGTCCGCCAAGGCGCCCGAGCGGGCGGAGAAGAGGAGCATCAGGGCCGTCGTCGGCAGCAGGGCCGTACCGGCTTGCAGCGGTGAGTATCCCGACACCACCTGCAGTTGGAGCGCGGTGAGGAAGAAGAAGCCGCCGAACGCCGCGTACACGCAGAGGGTGACCAGGTTGACCGCCGTGAACTGGCGCGAGGCGAAGATGTCCGGCGGGAGCATCGGGTCCGGGCGGTGCCGCTCCGCCTGCACGAAGGCCACCGCCGCCGCCACCCCGGCCAACCCGGTCAGCGTCACCACCAGGGAGCCTGATTTCGCCTCGATCAGCGCGTACGTCAGCAGGGCCAGGGCCAGGGCGCCCAGCGCCGCGCCCAGGACGTCGAAGCGGGCGTGCTTGCCGCCGTCCCTCGACTCCGGGACGTGCCTCAGCGCCACCGGCACGCACAGCAGCGCCAGCGGGACGTTCAGCAGGAACACCCAGCGCCAGCCGGGTCCGGCCACCAGCCAGCCGCCCAGGAACGGGCCGACCGCCGCGCCGATCCCGCCGAAGCCGGACCAGAGGCCGACGGCCCGGCTGCGGTCGTCGCGGTGGAAGGACGACTGGATGATCGCGAGGGAGCCGGGGGTCAGGAGCGCGCCGCCGATGCCCTGCAGAGCCCGAGCGGCGATCAGCATGCCCGCGTTCAGCGCCAGGCCGCACAGCAAGGACGCCGCGGCGAACCACACCACGCCCAGCATGAAGATCTTCCGCCGGCCGTAGTGGTCGCCCAGCGAGCCGCCCAGCAGGATCAGCCCGGCCAGCGTGACCATGTACGCGTTGACCGTCCATTGCAGGGCGGACAGGCTCGCGCCCAGGTCGTCGCCGATGCGCGGGAGCGCCACGTTGACGACGGTCGAGTCCAGCAGCGCCATGCTGGAGCCGAGAACCGTGGTGAACAGGATCCACTTGCCCTGGGGCGAGGCGAGCCGGACGTCGGGCATGCCCCCAGGTATACAGCGGCCCGGCGACCGAGAACAGCCGCCGGGCCCGCCGCGGAACGGACGTACCGCTTACTTGATCTTGTTGCCCGCCGAGCGCAGGTTCTGCGTGGCCTCGACGACACGCGCGGCCATGCTCGCCTCGGCCAGCTTGCCCCAGGTGCGCGGGTCGTAGGCCTTCTTGTTGCCGACCTCGCCGTCGACCTTCAGGACGCCGTCGTAGTTCTGGAACATGTGGGCGGCGACCGGACGGGTGAAGGCGTACTGGGTGTCCGTGTCGAGGTTCATCTTCACGACGCCGTTCTCCAGCGCGGTCAGGATCTCCTGCTCGGTGGAGCCGGAGCCGCCGTGGAAGACGAAGTCGAACGGGGAGGCCTTGCCGAACTTGGCGGCGACGCCGTCGTTCAGCTCCTTCAGCAGGTCGGGGCGGAGCACGACGTTGCCCGGCTTGTACACGCCGTGCACGTTGCCGAAGGAGGCGGCCAGCAGGTAGCGGCCCTTCTCGCCCAGGCCGAGGGCCTCGGCGGTGCGGATCGCGTCCTCGACCGTGGTGTAGAGGGAGTCGTTGATCTCGTGCGAGACGCCGTCCTCCTCACCGCCGGTGGGGGTGATCTCCACCTCGAGGATGATCTTGGCGGCGCGGGTGCGCTCCAGCAGCTCCTGGGCGATCTCCAGGTTGTCGGCGAGGGTCTCCGCGGAGCCGTCCCACATGTGGGACTGGAACAGCGGGTTCCTGCCGGCCTTCACGCGCTCCTCGGAGACCGCGATCAGCGGACGTACGTACCCGTCGAGCTTGTCCTTCGGGCAGTGGTCGGTGTGCAGCGCGATGTTGACCGGGTACTTCTCGGCGAGGATGTGCGCGTACTCGGCGAGGGCGACCGCGCCGGTGACCATGTCCTTGCTGTACTGGCCGCCGAGGAACTCGGCACCGCCGGTCGAGATCTGGACGATGCCGTCGCTCTCCGCCTCCGCGAAGCCGCGCAGCGCCGCGTTCAGGGTCTGGCTCGAGGTGACGTTGATGGCCGGGTAGGCGAACTTGCCTGCCTTCGCCCGGTCGAGCATCTCGTTGTAGACCTCGGGGGTTGCGATGGGCATCTGTCCGCTCCTTGTGTTGCGGGTTGGGGTTGTGCGTTACGGCCCTGACCTAGACCTGAGGGTTTCGACGCCGTCGTCGTCCCCATCTTTCCAGACATGGACCGATGGTCCATGCGCCGGTCAAGTCCAGGTCAATACGCGTCGTCAGTCCAGACCCAGTTCATCCTTCGAGAAGGCGAATCGGTACGGAACACCCGCGCCGGCCTCGATCTTCTCGGCGGCGCCGGTCGCGCGGTCCACGATGGTCGCGACGGCGACGACCTCGGCGCCGGCCTCGCGCACGGCCTCCACGGCGGTCAGCGGGGAGCCGCCGGTGGTGGAGGTGTCCTCCACGACGAGCACCCGGCGGCCAGCGATGTCCGGGCCCTCGACGCGCCGCTGCAGACCGTGCGCCTTCGCCGCCTTCCGTACGACGAACGCGTCCAGCCTCTTCCCGCGCGCGGCGGCGGCGTGCAGCATGGCGGCCGCGACCGGGTCGGCGCCCATGGTCAGACCGCCCACCGCGTCGAACTCCAGGTCCGCGGTCAGATCCAGGAGCACCTGACCGACCAGCGGGGCGGCCTCGCCGTCGAGGGTGATGCGGCGCAGGTCGACGTAGTAGTCGGCCTCCAGACCCGAGGAGAGGGTCACCTTGCCGTGCACCACGGCCTTGTCCTTGATCTGCTGCAGCAGCGCGCCACGTACGTCCGTCATGCCGACCAGCTTAAAGGCGCCGCCAGCTCCAGGTCGTCGTCGCCTCCAGCGGCTCCAGCGGGGTGACCAGGCGCGGGAGGGTGTTCAGGCCGTTGGGCGGGCCGGTCTGCGGCTCCACGCACACGGCCTCGGCCTGCTCGTCGTAGACGACCACCCACTCCTCGCTGCTGGCCACCTTCAGCTGAAGCTGCCCGGGCCAGGTGAGGGTGACGTCGACGCCGCCGGGCATGCCGAAGCAGTCGTCCCAGGGGCCGGGCTTGGGGTCGATCCGGTTCCCGGTGGGCAGATGGTCGTCCCCGCGCTCCTCCTGCCAGGCGGGCTCGAAGCCGACCATGGCGTCCTCGCCGACTGCACCGTCCTCGCCCGCGAGGGTTCGGTTGAACCAGGGGTGCCAGCCGATCTGTGCCGGGAAGGAGTCGTCCCGCGCCTCCACCGACATGGTCAGCGTCAGGCCGTCCTCGGCGAGCGTGACGACGTGGGTGACGCGGCCGGGATGCGGCCAGGGGTCGACCAGGTCGTACGTGATCACCGCCTCGTTCTCCGAGACGCGCGCGGTGCGCCAGGCGCCGTCACGGGTCGTGCCGTGGATGGCGTGGGGCGGGGAGTTGAGCGGCATCTGGCGGACGGTGCCGCCGTCCAGGAAGCGGCCGTCGCGGATGCGGCCGCACCAGGGCACCATCGGGAAACAGCCGTAGCGGGGCCCTTGCCTCAGCAGTTCCAGGGCGTCGACCTTGAGGCTGGTGATACGGCCGCCGTTGGTGGGGCTGACGTGCACCTCTGCGTTGCCTGCGGTCAGCGTGATGTCTTCGTTACTCACGGGAAGACAGTACTGGGGGATCGGTCGCGCTCGCGCTCAGCGGCGTTTGCGCAGTGCCCTGCTCACAACGATCGCCGACGCCACCACCAGTGCCGCCGCCGGTGCCGCCCAGCGCAGTGCCGAGGTCGCCGTCACCGTCTGGGGTGCCGGGACCGGGGCGTAGCGGCCCCGCGGTGGCGCGTGGTCGACCTCCTCCGCGCTGCGGCCGATCATCGTGCGGCGGGCGTGGGCGGCCTCGGCGGGGGGCTCGCCGGTGTCGGCGAAGTCCTCGGCGAGGCGGTCGGCCGCCGGGTCGAGGGAGGGCGGGGGGACCTCGGTGTCGAAGACGGAGGTGTGCTCGCTCCCGGATTCCGGCTCCCTCTCCGCCGGCTCCGGCTGCTCCCCCTCCCCCTCCTCCGAAGCCGTCGCGGGCTCCACCGTCGCCAGGTTCTCCACGAAACGGTTCAGCAGGCGGGTCGCCGCCGCGTGCACCGCGTCCGGCGGAAGCTCCGCGATACGGCCGTCCGCGCTCGCCGTGCCCTCGACGGTGACCGTCGTACCGCCGTCGGCCTCCGCGAGGCTCAGGGTGAGGGCGAGTTTCACGGCGCCGGTGCCGCGGGCCTCGGTGGCGTCGGCCTCGACGGCGTACGTGCCGTCGGCGCGGGCGACCACCCGTGCCGTACCCCGGTAGGTGACGGAGTGTCCCCCGACGCGGAGCTTCAGGCGCCCGGCGACGGGTTCGGCGCCGGCGTCCTGTTGCAGGCCGGGAACCGCGCGGGCGATGCGCGCGGGCTCGGCGAAGGCGGCTCTGAGCGGCTCGGGCGGGACCGGGACGAAGACCTGGTGCTCCATGTCCGGTGAGCCTACCCAGCCGTGACCGGAATTCACCCTCACCTGACCGGCTCGTCAGTATCGCGGATGCACCAGCGTGGACGCGGGCAGCCGCCCGATCCGGGTCCGTTGCGCCGCCCGCGCGTCCGCCGTCAGTCCCGCCTGCGTCAGGGTGTGCGGCGGCCCGGCGGTCAGTCGCAGCGGTGGTGGGGTGGTCCCCGGGCTCGCGAGCAGGAACGCCCAGTCGTGCGGGGCCCCGGACGCGCCCGCCGAGCGGTCGGGGCCGGGCGGGAAGCCGGAGTCGTGGCCGAGGACCCGGTAGGCGGAGCCGGCGAAGCCGGCGGCGCGCAGGGTCGCGGCGACCGTCCAGAAGACGCGGGGGCGGGTGGTGGCGGACCCGGCGTGGACGACGAGCCGGCCGCCGGGGGCGAGGACGCGGCGGGCCAGTCCGTAGAACTCCAGGGAGTAGAGCTTGGTGCTGGCGGTGATGCAGGGGTCGGGGAGGTCGGCGATCACCACGTCGTACCGGGAGGGGGGCGCGCCGCGCAGCCAGCCGAGGGCGTCGGCGGCGGCGGTGTGGACGCGGGGGTCGTCGTAGGCGTGGTGGTTGGCGGCGGCGAGACCGGGGTCCAGGCGGGCCAGGCGGAGCAGGCCGGGGTCGAGTTCGACGACGTCGACGCGGCGCACCCCGGGCCGGCGCAGCACCTCGCGGGCGGCCAGGCCGTCGCCGCCGCCGAGGATCAGCACGCGCGCGTGCGCGCCGCCGGACATGGCCGGGTGGACGAGGGCCTCGTGGTAGCGGCGTTCGTCGCGGCCGCCGACGCGGAGCCGGCCGTCCAGGAAGAGGTCGAGGGGCTCGCCGCCGGTGCCGCCGGCGAGGACGACCTCCTGGACGTCGGTCTGTTCGGCGACCCGGACGTCCTTGCCGTAGACGGCGTGCCGGGCGGCGCGTTCGAACTCGTCGGCGAGGGCCGCGGCGGAGGCGAGGACGCCGAGGACGGTGAGGCCGGCGAGGAGCAGGGTCCAGCGGGCCCGGCGGGTGAGGTCGCGGCGGAAGAGCCCGAGGACCAGGGCGCCGCCGGCCACGACGTTGACCGTGCCGGTGAACAGCGCACCCGTCAACTGGCCCAGGACGGGCAGGAGAAGGAACGGGAAGGCCAGGCCGCCGACCAGCGCGCCGACGTAGTCCGCCGCGAACAGGTCGGCGACCGCGCCGCCCGCGTCCTGGTGGCGGATGCGCTGGATCAGCTCCATCAGCAGCGGGACCTCGGCGCCGATGAGCAGGCCGATGGCGAGGGAGAAGGCGACCAGCAGGCAGCGCGGGCCCTCGGCCCACATCCCGCCCCAGCCGCCGGTCCAGGCGAAGACGGCGTACAGCGCCATCGCGCTGCAGCCGCCGATCAGCGCGAGGACGGTCTCGATCGCGCCGAAGCCGGCTGCCGCGTGCCAGCGCAGCCGCTTGGCGCCGAGGGAGCCGACGCCCATCGCGAACACCATCACGGACAGCACGACGGAGGCCTGGGTGACCGAGTCGCCCATCAAGTACGAGGCGAACGCGACCAGCTCGAGTTCGTACACGAGTCCGCAGGCCGCGCAGACGAAGACACACGCGAGGACCAGGAACCGCCCGGTGCCGGGCCGGACGGGCAGCCGTGCGGGGGCTGTCCAGGACGGCGGGCAGCGCGGGGGCGCGGGGGCGTGCGGTTCGATCACTCTGCGACGTTACGTCACACGCGCAGTACGCTTCGTCACCCACACGTGTGGATCTGGAGGCAGTTGACGTCTGGTGGGTTTATCTCCGCGCGGGCGTGCTCAGCTCAGTTGTGCGGTCGGCACCCGCACCCCGACCCGGGTCCGGGTGGCCACCAACTGCCCGTCCTGCGGGTAGGCGTGCCAGGTGCGCCAGTGCACCTGGCCCTCGTGGCGCTGGGCCAGCATCGCGGTGAAGGCGTGCGGGCTGCCCGGGAAGACGCCGGCGAGGCCGTGCGGATGGTCGGAGACGAGGGCCAGCAACTCCTGGGCGCGGCCCGCGAACGAGCCGGGGGTGAGCACCTCGACGCGCGCGGCGAACTCGTACTCCCAGTCGCCGACCCGCTTGGCGACGCCGAGCGGCAGCGGGGTGCTGGAGCCGGGGATGCAGGCGACGGTCTCCGAACAGCGGCCACGCTCCTCGTCCAGCAGCACCTGGTGGGACGCGCCGAGCAGTCTCAACTGGAGCTTGGCCCCGGCGAGTTCCAGGTCGAGCGTGGCGAGGGCCGGCAGCGGCTCGCGTCCCAGGGCCCAGGCCAGGTCGGCCGCACGCGTATCGGTGTAGGAGGTGTTCAGGGTCGTGAGCATGGGTCGGCTCCGCTAACGCGCGATGAGGGGGAGATCGGCCATGTCAGCCCAGCCGGCTCGGCCGGGGCGGGAGTCTCAGGGACGTCCGGGGGGCTGCGTTGGCGATTTAGAGGGAATCATGAACAGCGGCGCCCCACAGCGTTTTTACCCAACTTCGTGGGGTTTCCATCCCTCAGAGGGCTACACAGTTCAACTGTTCAACCATGGCGTGCGCCTGGCGCGGGAAACGGACGGCGAGCGCCGGGCACGAAAGACGTGAACGGCGGGCGCCCGGCGTGGGAACCGGACGGCGAGCGCCCGCCGGCTGTTTCGCCCGGCGGGCGCCCGGGTGCGGCCCGGATACGGTTCCCCCGAAAGCTCAGCTGCCCCGTGTCAGCTGCCTCCTCCGCATCCGCCCCCGCCGCACGACGAACCTCCGCCACAGGAGGAGTGGCCCCCGCAGGAATGGCCGCCACCGCAGGAGTGACCGCCGTGGTGCCCCCCGTGGTGGCCGCCCGACGAGCCGGAGTCGACACCGCCCGCCCACCAGCTACGGCTGTCGTCGTACGCCGAGGACGAAGAAGACGACGAGCGGTAGGACCGGGACCTGCCGCGGCCGCTCTTGCCGAGCGACACCTTGCGCTGCCGGTTCCCGGTCCGCCCGCCCGCCAGCGCCGTGAGGGCCACGAACGCTGCCACGACCAGGATGAAGATGATGCCGACGACCATGGCGTCACCCTCCTTCCATTCCCCCGAAGCGGCCCCCCGTGGACCGCGGTGACCGGCAGATGCCCGGCCGTCTCGGGACTCAAAGCAGAGTTGAGGAACTTCTGAGGGTCAGCACATGAAAAAGGCCCTTGACCTGCACAGATTGGCAGACCAAGGGCCGTCCGAAGCTCACTGGGCCGTCTGTGGGCCGTGATCTCCCTCAGAGGCACGCTGAAACACGGTGTCGATGGCACGCCGGGCACGCTCGCGCGGGAGCGCCCCGCGGCGCGTGGCTGCAGGGCGCCTTGTGGGGTTCAGTCGATCTTCTCCCCGTTGTGCGTACCGCCCTTGCAGATGTTGTCCACCAGATCGGGCGTTCCGCCGCCCTGCTTGCACTGAGAAGGGGTGACGTAGGACGGGGCACCCTGTGCGGTGGCGGCGGTGGCTGTGGCGGCGCCTGTGAGGCCGAGTCCGGCGAGGGCTGCCGTAGCGATGACGGCGGCGAGGATTCGTCCAATGCGCATCTGGTTCCCCTTTCACGGATTACCTCGGTTGGGGCACTAGTCAGTTTGATCTTCACCCACGCGGGTGGCACGTCATGTTGCGCCATTCGGGTGACCAGAGCATGGAAAAGGCCCCTGACCTGCACAGAAGGGCAGATCAGGGGCCGTCAGGGTCTCACTGGGCCGTCTCTGCGCCGTGATCTTCCTGCGAGGCACATTGAAACACGGTGTCGATGGCACGCCGGGCACGCTCGCGGCTGTCGGGCATCAGGTGGGCGTATACCCGCAGCGTCAGCGCCGGGTCGGCATGTCCCATGTACTCGCTGACGGCCTTGATGTTCTCGCCCGCGTCCAGCAGCGCGGAGGCGTAGAAGTGCCGGAGGGCGTGCGTGCCGTGCTCACGCGCCGACTCGTACTTGCCGTCATCGTCCGCTTCCGGGATGAGACCCGCAGCCGCAAGAGCAGGCTTCCACTCCTTGCCGTTGAAGTTGCTCCGCCACACCATGCCCCCTTGCTCAGCCGTGAAGATCAGCCGGGCGGACACCTTCGGCCCTTCGGGTACATCCCAAGGCAACGTGATCTCTGCGGGTTTGAAAGCGTCCATGTGCGCCCGGAGCGCAGCCGCAACAGAATTGGGAAGCGGCACAGCGCGCTTCTTGCCTCCCTTGGGGAGGGCGAACACCGGGTGACCCTCAACGTGCTTGATCTGCCGCACGACGTGAAGCGTGCGCCCGTCAACGTCGATGGCGTCCTCGGCCAGCCCGAACACTTCCCCTTGACGGAGTCCGCATCCAGCGCCGACATCGACCATCGCTCGGTACCGCTCCAGCAGCGCCGCTCGAACGGCGAACACCTGCGCGGGCCCCCACGGAACCACCGGGTGAGCGTCGGGCTTGGGCCGCCGCACGGTTCGCGCACCGCACGGATTGCGCGACAGGAGCGAGTCATCCACAGCGGCAGACAGGACCGACTGAACGTCCGCAAAGATGTTCCGGGCGTACGAAGCGCTAACGCCGGGCTTCGCTTCCAGCGCGGCCAGGAGCTCCCGGATGTGCTCGGGTCGGAAGGTCCCGACCGGCCGGGAACCAAGCACCGGATAGACGTGCAGGCGTAAGCGCCGGCCGAGTTCCTTCCGGGTCATCGGGCTGGACGTCTTGCTGTCCAACCACTTCTCGGCGTACTGCCGGAACGTGATTCGCACGGACTTGGGGTCCGTGTACTGGCCCCGCGTCATGTCCGTCTCGATCGCGCTCAGCCACTTCTCGGCAAGCCGCTTCTTGCCGTCGGGGAAGCTCTTGGACTTCTCGGTGCCGTCAGGGCCGATGTACCGCGCGCGGTAGCGCAGGCCGGTGCCATATCGATCGGACTTGACTCGGACGGTCTTGCCGTCCGCACCGGTCTCGGCCTTGTACCAACGGTCTTGGATGTGGCCAGCCATCAGGCGGCCTCTTCCATCAGGGACTCAACCCAGACCCGTACGTCTTCCGGGTCGAAGCGGACGTACCGGCCGACCCGAAAACCACGGGGTCCAATGCCCTTACGGCGCCACTGATAGACGGTCTCGACACTCGGCAGGCGCAGCAGCGTCACGAGGTCTTCCGGGGTCAGGTACTGGTCAGGCAGCGGCAGACTCATGCGCAGACCTCCCAGTCCTCCGGATCGGGCGTTTCGGCGAGCGCTTCGCGTGCTGTCTCTCGGTTCAGTCGGATCTCCTTCGCGATCGTTGCGGCGAGCCAGGACTCACCGGGGGTGTGGCCCTGTCCGGCGTAGGTCCAGTGGGCGAGCACGAGCGTGGAGCCCTCCGTGTCGTCGAGGTCTTCCAAGAGCCCGCGTTCGCGACGTTCCTGCCGGGCGCGGTAGTCGGCGCGGACCTGGCGGAGGGCGCCGAGGGTGGTCGAGTAGCGACGGGACTTGGTGGAGAAGTGCCCGCGGAAGCCGAGCATGTGAGCCCACCGGGCCAGCAGCCGTTCCGGATAGACCTCGTCCAGGTCCCAGCAGGCTTCGATCAGGCGCCGGGTGTGGGCGGGCAGCGGCAGCCGATCCAGTTCGGACAGTTCCCCGATCCGGTGATCAACCGTGCCGGTGGTCTCGGCCGCCTTGGTGGCGTACTTGGCCACGTAGGAGGCCACGGCCTGTTCGGTCAGTTCCTCGTGCCCCAAGGCGCCGATCGGCTGAACGTCGACCTGGGAGCCCCAACGCAGGGTGCGGGCCGGGTGGTCACCGGAGGCGGGAACCGGGACGGAGACGCGGGCGGCGGCGGCCTTGATGGCGTCGTCCAGAACGGCGACGGTGGCCCAGGCCGGCGGAGCGGTGTCCGGGCCGTCTGGACCGTCGAGCCGCACCACGGCGTGGAAGTGGACCGAGCCGCGCTTCTGGAACTCGGCGACCTTGCCGAAGGAGACCCGGCACACCGCCCGTAAGGCCGTCTGCGTCAGGCCCGCACGGGCGGCAATCTCGCGGCGGAGGTAGATGGTGAAGCGCCGCCACAGGTCCCCGGCGTAGTTGTTCCACAGCACCGCGCCCGCGTAGTCGTATCGCTCCGGGTCGAGCGCCGTGCCCAAGGCAGGGTCGCCATCGGCATGCTGGGCGCCGCAGCGACAGCGGCCGGAGTCGGGCCGGTTGTGCACGGGGCCGAAGGACGGAGCCGTGAGGGTGGCGAAGACGCGAGGGTGATCCCGGACCGTGCCGGGGACATCCTTGCGTTCGTCGCCGGTGATCCCTGCCCGGATCAGGTGGTACGTATCCCCGGCGTACGTCCACGCGCAGGCCGGGCAGCGGGAGGCCCGCCGGTTGCCGCAGGCGACCCGAAGCATGCCGCCCGGCTCCTGCTCGGTGCTGTAGGAGTAGAGGACGTCACCGGTCACGCGGTCGCGGGTGACGGTCTCGCCCCGCAGGCGGATCGGGTGTGCGCAGCCGCCCGTGCGGCGGATCTGTTCCTGCCAGCGGTCGAAGCCGGGCGAGTTCGCCACCCGCAGCAGGTCGGCGAGGGTGATCGGGTCGGTGCCCAGGGAGGCCGCAGCACCAGCCACGGCCTCAGGGGCGACGGGGAAGACCCTCACGCAGCCACCTCCACCATGGCAACCGGGGAGGCGACATGGAGCGCCCTCACCCCCGACGTGCCGAAGGTGGGGTCCGCCGGGCAGATCCGGTCACCGTCATGGGTCAGCACGCTCAGTCCGTCCACGGACACGCGTGCCCAGCCGGGCGCGTGAGCACGGCAACCGGGGCACTGGGTCGGACGGTCCAGCAGGTCCAGGCAGGAGGGGAACAGGCTCATGCGGTCACCGACCCCAGCCGCGCGGAAAGCTGGATCACCAGGGTTTCCAAGGCCTGCACTCGGTCAGCGAGCGAGGCCACGTCCTCACCGGGCAGCGGAGCCGCCGGGCGGGAGGCTCCGCCAAAGCCCAGCTCTGCCGGAGTGGCTCGCAGCACGGCGCAGAGTAAGACCTGATAGATCGGGTTCGGCTCGTTGGCCCCGTTCTCCCAGCGGGAGAGCTGCACCTTCAGCGAGTTCTCGGAGGCGATCGGCCAGCCCCAGTGGTCGGCGAGCAGCGCCAGTGAGCGGATCACCTGGAGCTGAGACCAGCCACGGGCCGCTCGTGCCCGTGCCAGCGGCGAGCTGGCGGGACGCTTGGCCGGGGGCTGCTCGGCGGGCCGGGGACGGTCGGTCAGCGGCAGGATCACAGCGGCGGTCATCGGGCCACCTGCTCGGAAGGCATGGAGCCGTTGGGGTTGTGACCGGGGCAGTTACGCGCCGTGCGTGTGGTCGGGTCGTCCGGGTCGAGGCACTCGGCGATCCAGCCGGACCCGCCACAGCGGCAGGCGCCCTCGACCTGCGGGCGGCCCGCTCGATCCTTGGCGGCCTGCGTCATGCGGCAAGGCCCCCAGACCGTGAAGGCGGAGGCGAGCCGTTCGGCCCGGTCCCAGCGCCGCCCGTTGGGGAACCGGCTCTGATGGGCCTGGTCCTGCTCCTGCGTGGTCAGGTCGGCCAGCCAGAGCAACCGGTAGCCGTAGGCGTAAGCGGCCGAGCGGTGCACTTCGGCCAGGCCGAGCCGGGCAACGCCCTGGAGGATCCAGGCGATGACCGCCGCGTAGCTCTTGCCGGTCGACTTGTAGGCGGTCGGCATGTCCGAGGCGTACAGCGCTACGGCTCGCTCCTGGTTCGACAGGTTCGCGATGACCGAGACGGCCGCACTGGCGTCTAACGAAACCGGGGATGCGGCAGGCGAAGCGGTGAGCATCGCAGGCATGATGGAAGCTCCCTTCGAGGGACGAAGGAGGGCGGCGGCTTGCTTGGCGGTAGGGCGCCGTCCTCCGGGGTACGGCCGCTGGCCGCATGGCATAGCGTGCTATATAGCAGACTAGATCACAAGAGGTAGTGCGACATAGGCTGTGCTATGTCGCCATCGTCGGTACTCTCGGCGCATGACGGTTGAAGCCCACGACCCCAGGCCCAAGAAGGTGCAGATCGCCGATGCTCTGCGCGAAGAGATCGCAGGGCTGCCAGCGGGGCACCGGCTCGCCTCACTGCGCGAGCTGGCCGACCGGTTCCAGGTCACCACGGTGACGGCGGGCAATGCGCTCAAGGTCCTCGCGGATGAGGGCGTGATCGTCTCGGTTCCGAATCGGGGGTACTTCGTGCAGTCCCCGCCGAGTGCTGGCGATGCCGGGCAGGATGCCGGCGGGCCGGTTAACCGAGATGAGATCAACGCTATCCACTCCGAGATTCAGCAACTTGCTGCCCGAGTGGCCGAGTTGGAGAAGCGCGCTCAGTCCCCGAGCAGTGCCTGACTGGTGATCCACCATGCGTGGCGAGCCGTGCAGGGACTAGGGACAGGCGTGGTGTCACCAGGGGACAGCCTGGGTGCCAACCCCCTGTCACCCCCCGTGTCACCAGCTCTCTGAATGCCAGACTCGGAGGCAAGCACCCGACGGGAGGGCAGCACATGAGTGACGAACGGCCAGCATGGGCACGACGGCTTTCCTCGGAGCGCGAAGCCCGACAGTGGTCGCAGGCCGAAGTCGTGGCCGCGCTTCGGGCGCACGCGCCAAAGCCTCTCCCGGAAGGCCCCAGCATGGTGCGGCAGTGGAAGCGCTGGGAGTCCGGCGAGGTCATGCCGAGCGACTTCTACCAACCGATCATCGCGGCCACCTTCGGTACCGTCACGCATGCGATCTTCCCCGTAGCCGGGCAACGGGACGGGAACGCCGAGATCGTTGCCGTCAGCGGCATGGAGACGCTGGACATCATCAGCAGGTTGCAGGCGTCTGACGTCGACAACGCCACGCTAGAGGCGCTGCGGATCACCACGGATCGGCTGTGCTCTGAGTACCCGTACCTTCCAGGCGCTCAGCTCGCCGCCGAAGGCAGGCAGTGGCTCAAGCGAGTCGCCGGGCTCCAGTCCCAGCGGCTGACGCTCGCACAGCACCGTGAAGTTCTCACCCTGTCCGGGTGGCTCGCTCTCTTGATCGGATGCGTCGAGTACGACATGGGAGACCGGGCCGCAGCCGAGAGCACGCGAAAGGCAGCTCTGTCTTTAGCTCATGAGTCCGGTAACACAGAGATTGCCGGTTGGGCACACGAGATGCGCGCTTGGTTCGCGCTGACCACGGGCGACTACCGGGGAATCCTCGCTGCCTCGCAGGCCGGTACGGAGGCGGCTCCCTCGCATGGCGTAGCCGTACAGCTTGCTGCCCAGGAGGCGAAGGGATGGGCCAGGCTGGGTGACCGGCGACAGACCGAGGTGGCGCTGGACCGCGGGCGAAAGCTGCTCGAAGGGATGCCCTATCCCGAGAACCTCGATCACCACTTCGTGGTGGACCCGGCGAAGTTCGACTTCTATGCGATGGACTGCTACCGGCTACTCGGAGAGGACCGGTTCGCCGAGAACCTTGCCCACGAGGTGATTCGGGCGGGCACCGACTTCGACGGGTCCGAGCGATCCCCGATGCGCATGGCGGAGGCGAGGATCACTCTCGGTGTGGTCGCGGCGCGGCAGGGCGACCTGGACCAGGCGGTGAACTACGGCGAGTGGGCCTTGAAGGGCGACCGACAGTCCCTGCCGTCCCTGCTCATGGTCAGCCGCGAGCTTGCAGCCATCGTCAATCGGGACTTCGCAGCCGAGCCGACTGGCCGCGAATACCTCGATCACCTGACAACGCTCAGCCGCACCAACTAGAGCCCGTTACAGGTTTCTCTACCTCATCAAGCACCCGTCGTCGCTTCGCTCCTCCGGGCGGGCCCGGGCGGCCGCCGGCGCCCGCGCTCATGTCTCCGCCCCGCTCGGCACCGCCGTCCGCCCGCTCCCGCCCAAGAGGCAGGCACACGGGGCATGAGGTCAGAACACGTCGTGGCTGGGGCGGTCGGCTCCGCGACTTTAGCCAGCCACTTTGGCGCGAGCCTCGAAGATCATGGCCCCAACGTCGTGCTTTAACGGGCAGGTCCACAGACTGCCCGACGCGCCGGAAGCTTACGGGGCCATGATCACTCGCGCCAAAGCAGCTCCCGGCCAAAGTCGCTACGCCGACCTCTCTTGCCGCCTGCCGAGGGGGACGTCGGATTCGGGGGCGTGATCATGAGGTTGAGATCGACCAGATCGGCACCGTGAGCCCAGGCGCGCAGTCCGCGACGGCTTCGGGCCTAGCTAGCTCCGGATGGCGCGGGCGAGCCAGGGGGTCAGAGTCACACGCTGGATCGGCTCTTTGTAGGTCTCGTCCCCGGGCAACGGGACGGTCAGCCATACGCCTGGCGGGAAGACGCGCCCCGTCACGTAGGCCAGGCCACCGTAGACGGACCGCAGGAAGGCTGGGGCCGAGTCGCGGGGAACATCGTGGAAGACGACGTTCTCGACACTGATCTTTGCATCGTCTTCCGGGAAGATCTGTACGGTGACGGCCGGGGAGCCTCCCAACTCGATGAAGGCCTCGTGCGGCAGCGAGCCGTCCGGGTCGAGAACGGTGAACGCCCCGGCCGAGGTGCGGCGCGACGTCTGGTCCGCACCGATGTCGTCGGTCACGGTTATCGCGAGGCCGTACTCCCACGCGACCTCACGTATCGCGGTGACGGCGGCTTCGGTGGTGGGCAGATGTGGATGCGTCATGATCCCACTGTCGCAGCACGCCGCTAGCCAGTAAGCCCGATCCAGGAATCCGGACGAGTGACGGCATCTGGGCTACCGGGTGCCAGCGCCTCAATCCAAGGACTGCACGATCTCGGTTGGCTGAAGTGGGCGTACACCCGTCGCGCACCCGGGTAGCAGGCCGCATCCCCGCTCGGGCCGTCTCTGGGCCGTGCGAGGGTGCTCAACGACGACCAACGCTGACAACCAGCGACAGCTAAGTCACAGGTCGCAGCGTTGATCGATTACCCGGCCGCAGGTCGGAGATCCGCTCCCTCACTTCTTCGGCTACTGACCGAGCTGCAGCCCAAGGTCTGCCCATGTGCTGCTCGGCCGGCGCCCCTGGACTGTCGCGGTACAGCAGTGAAGTACAGCAACCCCACCGACCAGTGCCAACCGTCGGTACCCCGAGGCATTCGCCGTACCAGCCCAGGAGACCTCGGCGACCGCCATGACCATAGTTCGCATCGAGGTGCCACGCGCAACACCCCCGCTCGGGCCGTCTCTGGGGGCCGTGCGGGGGTGCTCAACGACGACCAATGCTGACAACCACCGACAGCTAAGCCGCAGGTCGCAGCGTTGATCGAATACATGGCCGCAGGTCAGAGGCCCGGCCCTTCACTTCTTCGGCTACTGAGCACCACCCGGCCCTCGGGGAGTATCCAAACGACAAGTGGCGGTAGGCGTCAGGTGGTGAGTCCCGGCAGAAGCCCCTATGCCGCTTCGATTCCTCGTGATCGTCAGTCGGGCCGCTTGGCCATGACGACCAGACCGGGCCCGCTGTAATCCGTCGGAGGGAGTCGCAATTCGGCGACCGGGTTTAGGCCGGCCTGCTCGATCAGGTTGACGAGTTGTTCAGGCCGCCACTTGTGTGTCGTCCAGCGGACGGGTACGCCGCCGTAGGCCTCGGTGCGCACCGCGTCCTCGTCACCGACGTGTGTTCCGGTAATGAAGTGGCCGCCTGGCTTCAACGCGCGCGCGAACAGGGCGAGGACTTGGGGAAGGACGTCCCGAGGGAGGTTGAACAGTGACCACCACCCGAGCACGCCGCCCAAAGACCCTTCACCGAGGTCGAGCTCGGTGGCGGAAGCGACAGCGAAGCGGCACTCCGGATGAAGTCGGCGCGCGTTCTCGATCATGCGAGGAGAGAGATCCACCCCGGATACATCGAGTCCGCGTTCGGCGAGGTAGGCGGTCACCGTTCCGGGTCCGCAGCCGACGTCGAGGACGGGCCCGAACCCGCGCACGGTGTCGGCGAAAGCGTCGATCGACGCCTTGAGCCATGGATCCTTGCGGATGTCGCCGATTCCCGTCGTCACGACCATGTGGGCGTAGTTGTCGGCCACCCGGTCGTAGGACTCACGTACGACGTCGAGATCGGCCGGGCGGTCAATGGGGTGTGTGCGCATCAGCCAACGATAGGACTGTACAGGGGACTTGGGGCTGGCAAAGCGGTTAACACCAAGCCGTTCTTCACGGCCCGGCTGACCTCGTGAGGGCGTATGCCTTACAGCAGCGAAGTACATCAACCCCAGCAACCGGCAGCGCCCAACACGAACCCTCATAGCCCTTCGGGCAGCCTGTATGACCTTGGATGACCGATCTATGTAGAGCTGCGGATCAGAAGGTGCCCGTGCCCCAGCCGTGCCCGATCGAGCGGGAAACCACGGGGAACACCGAGCAGTCACGGTAGCCAGACACGAGAACGGCCCCCGACCAGACACCCAGGTCAGGGGCCGCTCTCGCTGTTCTCAGCGCGGTGGGTGTGGGATTTGAACCCACGGTGGCTCGCGCCACGACGGTTTTCAAGATTGTTGACAGCCTTTGCCTCGCCGTTGAGACTCCGCTGACCTCATTCGGAAAGACTTGCCACGCGCCACCAGGCCCAGGCCGGGTGATGGCGAGGTGCGTGCCACGAGGGAGGGGTCAGTCCGTGGCGAACAGCACGTCCCCCTCTCCGTCTCCCCAGCTGATGCTCACCGCCCCGTCGGCGATGTCGATGACGTCGAGTTCCCTGTCGTCGTCCGGAACGGTCATGGCCGGCAGCCGCAGGGTGTGGAGCAGGCGCCCGGTGCCTGCGTCGAGCACGAGCAGGTCGGCGCGGATCCGGCGACCCGTGTCCGTGTCGGTGAGGAACGGCTGGCGTACGACGTACAGCCGCCCGTCGGCGATCTCGGGCAACCCGTACTCCTGACCGGCCGGCGCCCGCAACTGCCAGGCGAGGTGTCCGTCCCGGGTGCCATAGGCACGCAGGAGGGTGTCGTGGTGCTCCTCGGACTGGTCAATGGGGCCGGTGGCCGACAGTACGATGCCGCCTCCCGAGGCGACCGCGTCCCACTCGCCGAAGGAGAGGGCGGCGCGTGGAGATATCCCTTGGCGGTTCACGTCGAGCAGCTGGATGTTATACCGGTCGGTGTCCGGGTTGTCCGGATCAGGGGCGACCAGCGTGTGCTCGTCGCCCCTGACCGTCAGCTTGAAGTCCTCGGTGCGCTGCTGCCAGAGGACCTTGCCCGTGCGGTTGTCGATGCCGAGCCGGAGGTGGTACTCGTCCCTGCGGACGTCCGGCATGCAGTACACAGAGGCGACGCTCAGGTGGTCCGGCAGGACGTACACGACGTAGACGATCGCCTCGGGACAGAACTTGGGCGTCTTCGCCGTCCACAGACTCCGGCCGTCGCGCTCGTCGAAGGCACGCACGGCGCCGGGCGCCCCGGTAACGACTTGACCACCGACGAGCGTCACGACCCGATAGTTGTTGTCGTGCCGGATGTCTGCGCGCCACAGCGGCTTGCCCGTGCGCAGATCGATGCCGACGAGCCTCCCGTCGGCGTAGCCGGCCACCACGGTGCGTTCCGACACCCCGAGCGTATCCACGGTAGCGCCCGGGTCCTGGGGCTCGTAGCGCCAGTATTCCTTGCCGGTCCGCACGTTCACCGCTGTCACGCCGTGGAGCGAAGCCGTATTACGTACGTACAGTCCGTGGACCAAGGCTTCTGTGAGTCCCGAAGTCCGACGTACGACGCGTTCAGGCGCGATCGGGCCCCCAGCGCCGAATGCGGCGGGAAAGGGGCCGTGGGCACCGGTGACCACGTCCCGTGGCTGGTCCTTGTGCACCAGCAACTGACTGATCGCGAGGAGGAGTAGCGCGATGAGCCCACCCCACACCTGGCCGCGGGCCACCGCCCGCACCTCCGCAAGGTTCGGGACAGGCCTGCCCGGTCCCCCCGACAGCCCCACTCCTGGTTCTCCCAGCAAATTCATACGTTGCGCCACGACAGCCCCCAGGTCCTGCCCCTGATCACCGTGACCCGGTGGCTGGGGGATTCTCACCTTCCGCAGGAGAGCAGGACAAGAGCTGCGGTGTGGTTGCCGTGGCTCGCCAGGTGGTTCCCGAGGGCCCCCTGTATATTTTCCCGGGCTTCTGCCTGGTTTGCGCTCCGGGAGTGGGAGCCGTGGGCCGTCTCAGTTTCCATCTCATTCACTGTCGTTCGGAGTCGTTCGCACTGGTAGGCAGGTCGGATCGGGGACCGCCGACGACCTGGAGCGACCGCGGGTGAACCACGGCGGACCACCATCAGACCCCGGCCAACAGACTTGGAAATCAGGCGCCTGCCTCCGCCCGCACGAGAAGTGGTGCGCGGCCAGCGCTGGCAGGTCGTTCCCTGGCCATCGACGAAGCCCGGCCGTCGGTTAAGTCCCGGACGAGTCTCCGGAACCACCCCCAGACAGACCGGGGATGCAACCATTCCCTTCAGAGCTGGAACCCCCGGAAGCCGACCGCGCGTCAGAGACCATAGCTTTGAGGACTGACAACGGACCGGCCAGTGATCGACTGTCAGCGGGTGCCCCGCACTACAAGCGCACCAGATCGAGCGGGGAACAGCGGGGAATCACAGTGACAGCAACCGGGCCCGACGAGGCCGTATCGGAGCAGTCCGCCCAGGTCAGCGCCCAATCCGGCCTCGAATGACCGCAGCTTCCCAAGCTGATGTCTCGGCGAAATCCCCCTGCTCGCAGTCCCCAAGGTGGCCTACCGTTCCACGCATGACTCCGATCAGCCCCGGGAACCCACTGACCTCAGAAGACGCCCAGGCGTTGCTCGCCATGCTCTCCGCCCGCGTAGAGGTGAAGCGGGGCATGAGCGAGCGAGAACTCGACTGCGTCGAGGAGCGATGGGGGTTCCGTTTCGCGCCGGAGCACCGAACGCTGCTGGGCGCAGGGCTACCCACAGGGAGCCGCAGTTGGCCCGATTGGCGGGACGGCGAGCCGGAGGACCTGGCGGAGCGGTTGGCGTGGCCAGTGGACGGTGTGCTGTTCGACGTGGAGCACAACGTTTTCTGGCATCCGGACTGGGAACCGCGGCCGGCGGACACTCAGGATGCCTTGGAAGTTGCTCGCACGTACTTGGCCAAGGTCCCTGTAATGGTGCCGATCTACTCGCACCGGTACCTGCTAGCCGATCCAGACCGCACCGGTACGCCCGTGCTGTCGATGTACCAGACGGACATCATTTACTACGGCACAGATCTGGTCGACTACTTCCACCACGAGTTCGGTCGCCCTGTGCCGACACCCGAAGACCATCAGTACGCCACGATCCCCTTCTGGTCGTACTTCCTGGACTGAACGACCCCTGGTTCGGGACCGAGAGGTCGCGTGCCACAACCGTGCCAGATGCAGGGGTCAGCCACGGTCAACAACGGGAACGAGCGGGTGCATCAGTGCCCGCCAGCCCGAACCAAGGAAGCCGCAGGTCACCGGCCAGACACCCCAGCCTCTCTCCTAAAGCGGTGATCTGGCACCCGAGGGCCCTGATCCGGCACCCTCTGGGCCGTCTCTGGGCCGTCCGAGGGCGGCCAACGACGACAGACGACGACAGTTGTCGACGGCTCTGCCCCTGGTCAGAGATGGCGCGGTGGGTCCCACCGCAGGTGTTCATCCGCGAAG
The DNA here is from genome assembly GCF_040680215.1 of Streptomyces sp. NPDC052107. NCBI lineage: Bacteria > Bacillati > Actinomycetota > Actinomycetes > Kitasatosporales > Streptomycetaceae > Streptomyces > Streptomyces sp. NPDC052107. The sequence continues at coordinate 29,808 of NZ_JBFAWG010000021.1, read as the reverse complement.
CTATGTTGAGGAACTCCAGAGCTTGGGCGGAGGATGGCCGCCATGACCTCCAGCGCACGCCCCCACCTCAATCGCCGGCTCGCCGAGTTCGGGACGACGATCTTCGCCGAGATGTCCGCGCTCGCCCTGTCGACCGGATCGATCAACCTGGGCCAGGGCTTCCCCGACACCGACGGCCCGGAGGAGGTCAGGGAGGCGGCCGTACGGGCGCTGCGCGACGGCCGCGGCAACCAGTACCCGCCGGGGCCGGGCATCCCGGAGCTGCGCACCGCGATCGCCGCGCACCAGCGGCGCCGCTACGGGCTGACCTTCGACCCCGACACCGAGGTGCTGGTCACGGCGGGCGCGACGGAGGCGATCGCGGCCGCGCTGCTGGCGCTGGTGGAGCCGGGGGACGAGGTCGTGGCCCTGGAGCCGTACTACGACTCCTACGCGGCGAGCATCGCGATGGCGGGCGGCACGCGCGTGCCGGTGACACTGCGGCCACACTTCGAGGAGGGGGCGTCCTTCCGCCTGGACCTGGACGAACTGCGCGCGGCCGTCACCGACCGCACCCGGCTGCTGCTGATCAACACCCCGCACAATCCGACCGGTACGGTCCTCACGCGCGCGGAGCTGGCCGCGATCGCCGAGCTGGCGGTCGAGCGGGACCTGCTGGTGGTCACGGACGAGGTCTACGAGCACCTGGTCTTCGACGACGCCGGGCACCTGCCGCTCGCGTCCTTCCCCGGGATGCGCGAGCGCACGGTGACCATCGGCTCGGCCGGCAAGACGTTCTCCTTCACCGGCTGGAAGGTCGGCTGGGTTACCGGCGCCCCCGATCTCGTCGCCGCCGTCCGCTCGGCCAAGCAGTTCCTGACGTATGTCGCCTCCGGGCCCTTCCAATACGCCGTGGCCGAGGCCCTGCGCCTGCCCGACTCGTACTTCGCGGACTTCCGCGCGGACATGCTGGCCAAACGGGACCTGCTCGCGGGCGGCCTGGAGCGGGCGGGCTTCAAGGTCTTCCGCCCGGCCGGCACGTACTTCATCACCACCGACATCCGGCCCCTTGGCGAGAGCGACGGTTTCACCTTCTGCCGTGCGCTGCCGGAGCGCTGCGGGGTGGTAGCGATCCCCAACGCGGTCTTCTACGATCACCGCGAGCAGGGTGCACCCTTTGTTCGCTTCGCGTTCTGCAAGCGGACAGACGTGCTGGCGGACGCGGCCACCCGACTCAAGACGCTGGCCGCCTGACAGCCACAGACGTACCAGCACATGTACCGGCCACACGGCCTGGTTGCTCCGAGCCGCCGCGCACCCGCACTCGGGGGATCGCCGCGTCTCCCGTGGCCGCGCGCAACCGGTCCCCCAGTTCCTCATCGCCCCGGAAGCCGCGCTCCTGGAGCGCGCCGAGAAACAAGGCCGCCATCTCCGCAGCCCCCGGCAGGCCCTGCGCCGCTGCCCCGGCCACACCATCGCCGGCCAGCTGCAGCACCTCACGCACGGGTCCACGAAGCAACGCCGCAGGCAACGCCACTCCGTCCTGCGCGTGCAGCGCGCCACGCAGGGCCCGCAGCCCGTCCTCGCCCCATCCCTCAACCACGACCCCGACGGTAACGCGCCACCGAGGACGTACGACGCCGGGACCCATCGGTTTCCCTCCGCCCGGCTCCGTGCCAGTGCCGGCGCACCCGGCGCCTGGGGGGCAGGCGGTGTTGCCCGGTCAGCGGCGCCGCTTGCGGCCGCTCTTGCCTGAGGAGCGCCGAGCCTTCCGGGCGCGGCCGACGCGGGCGCCGTGGGTACCCAGTGCCCGGGCCGCCAGCTGCCTGAGCTCGTCGAGTCCGACCCGGTCCGGGTGCGCGGAGTCCAACGCGGCGGCAACCGCGTCCCTGGCCTGGGAGCCCTGGGCGCGCAGCGTCTCCTCGGCGCCCTCTCCGCCGCCCGCCAACTCCACGAGCTGAAGCAGGCTCTCGGCGAGCACCAGCAGAGACTCTCCATCGGTCATGTCCTCTGGGGACAGCAACTCACGGTGCGCCAGCGCGTTCAGCGCCAGCGGCGCCAGCTGTGGGTCTCGCCGCAGCGTGCGCAGCAGCCGCTCGCCCTCACCGTCCGGCAACGCCGCCAGCAGCACGTCGAGCATCGCCTGCGCACGCGTGCGGAAGGTCATGGTCCTTACGGCGTCGGTCAGTTGCCGCAGGGCACCTTCCCGCTCGCCGCGGGCCGTGATCCAGCCGGCCAGCTCCGTGCGGGCGGCGTCCGGGTCGTACTCCTCGGCCAGCACCCCCAGCAGGCCGGCCGCCGGCGCCTGGGCCAGTTCGCCGACCAACGGTGCGTCCCTGCCGACCGCCAGCAGCCGCTGTCGTACGGCCCGGGTACCGAGCTCGGTGAGACGGATGAGCTCGACCGGCCCGGCGGTCAGCTCCTCCCGCCGGGCATCGGCACGCTCCCGCGCCGCCGGGTCCGTTGCCGCCCCCGCGACGCCCAGCAGCTCCGCGAGCTCCGGCGGCATGTCCGCGAGCAGTTCGGGACCGGCATCGGAGGGGTCGATGTCGAGGAACACCGGATCGGCCATCCCACGGTCACGCTCGATCGCGCCCAGGTCGTCCAGCAGGTCGAGCACCGCGTGCAGGTCCCGGTCGGCGTGCTCGAACCACATCCGGTGCTGAAGGTCCGACCCGGCGTCGAGCTGGAAGGAGCTCCGATAGGCCAGGTGTACGGTGTCGCGCAGCCGCGGCCAGGGCATCGGGTACGGCAGGCTGTAGAGCGTGTTCAGCACGTCATCCAGGACGCCCTCGTAGACGTCGAAGAGCATCGACTCGATGTGCCAGCCGCTGCGTGCCCCGATCAGGGCCTGCCGCAGCTCGAAGCTCGCGTCGAAGGCGCGCAGCCACAGCTGGAGCGGGTCGGCCAGCACCGGCCGGGCCTTGGCCACCGCGTACAACCGCCCCTTGGCCACCCGGACCAGCCGTGCCTTCTTCGCCCACTCCACCAGCAGTGCCAGCCGCGGCAGGTCGGCAGAGGAACGCACCCCCTCGGCCTTGTCGCCGGTGCCGAGTACGTCCACCATCTCGCGGGCCTCCGCCAGCCGCAGCCGTCCCGTCGCCGTCACCGGGCGGCCGCCCTGCCCCGCCCATTCGGCGAGTCCGCGCAACTGCGAGACGGCCGTCGACGCCTCGGCCCGTCGGCGCAGTTCGTCGTCCGGGGGAAGCATCACGGGCAGCTGCGGCTCGGCCCGGGCCACGCCGGACAGCACGCGGCCGGTCAGCCGCCGTTCCATGATCGCGGCGAGAGCCTGCTGATCGTAGGCGACCTCCCCGCGTTGCGCCCGGTCCGCGAAGCGCTGAAACGCCGCCTCGTCCTGGACGTCCACGCCCTGCTCCGCGGCCGTCATCGCCCAGAACTTCGCCAATCCCCAGCGAGTGCGGTCCGTCATCGCCGCCAGATGCTGTTCCGCGACCCTGTCGACCGCGGCAAGGGAATCCTGGAGTGAGGGGCCGCGCGGATCCGCCAACTGCGCGGCGTGCAGATAGCGCAGTAGTGTGCGCAGTGTGCCCGGGGCGTCGGCGCGTTCCTCCCCGGGAAGCTCGGTGACCTGCTGGGGAAGCCAGGAGAGCAGTAGCTCCTCCACATGGCACGACTCCCACAGCCCCAGTCGGCCGTCGGCAGTGACCAGGTGCCGGTAGTCCAGCGCCGTCTCGGCCATGTACCCGTCCACCGGCAGCCCCTGCTCCCCGGCCCACCGAACCAGGCGGTCGACCAGCAGCCCACGCGCCGCCTCGAACTCCTCCTCGGCCTCGGGTTCGAACCGCATCCGCATGAAATCTCGTCCACCTGTCTGCAGCAGTCGTTGCCGTGCCACGCTATCGCCGAACCGGGGCCGGCAACTCGGCCGAGGACGAGCGGGCCCGCTACCCCAGGGCAGTACGTGGTGGTTGGCGCCCCCAGCAAACGCGGCTTCGAACATCCTTGCGGCGAATCGGACTTCGTCGCACGGACTCACGGCACAGAACTGCACGCCCCCTGGCCGAGCCCGATCGACGAGAGACCAGGCCTTCCCAGCTGGCTGCTGCCCCGACCAGGAACAACCACGTCCGGCCACGGCGGTGCCGACGGCACGGGCCTGGCCGGCGGGGAGTCCCTCGTCAGCGGGTGTCCCCCTCGGGCTCCGGACGTGGGAGTTCGTCGAGGTCGAGGGTGAAGGTGCGGCCGTCGGCCAGGGGGATGGGGAGCTTGCCCGTGCCGTACGCGTGGGTGTGTGCCGCGATGTAACCGGTGGCGGTCGGCTGGGTGTGAAGGACGACTTCCTGGGCGTAGGGGTCCACGACCAGGTAGATCGGGATTCCGTAGCGGCCGTACTTCGCGGTGCAGTCGTCGTAGTCCTTGCGTGCGGAAGAGGTCGAGACGACCTCGGAGATCAGCAGGACGTCCTCGAAGCTGTAGCGCTTGCCTTCCTTGCGTGCGTCCTCGCGCAGGATCGCCAGATCGGGGGCGGAGTTCTCGTCGGCGGGGAAGTCGATGTAGACGTCGGAGGTGACCTTCGCGTGACGGCCGAGGGCGAGAGCGGAGTCGATCTGCATCGACCTGATGGTGCTGGAGTGCTCTTCGCTCTGCGGGGTCATGATCACCTTTCCGTCGGCCCCGAACAGGACCGTGTACCCCTTGGGGAACTCGGTGTGCACGATCGCGTCGACGCTCATGGACGGCTCCTTCCCGTGTGTGGTCAGGATACGACGGACAGTGCCGCGTTACCGAGCCCGTCGGCACGGTCGGCAGACCGGTCCGGGCAGGTTGCGCGGCCCGCTCACCGCCGGTGCCGGGGATCCGCAGCGGGGCCTGTCGCACGACATAGGAATAGGTAGGCCGACGAGGTGTGGGCTGGGTCACGGCCGCGCCGGAGCTGGTGTCTGCGGTCCGCGCGGTGAAGCAGTTCCTGACCTACGTCTCCTCGGGCCCCTTCCAGTACGCGGTCGCCGAGGCGCTCGCCCTGCCCGACTCCTACTTCGAGGAGTTCCGCCGGTCCATGCTGGCCCGCCGGGACATCCTCGCGCAGTGCCTGACGGAGGCGGGCTTCGAGGTCTTCCGGCCGGCCGGCACGTACTTCATCACCACCGACATCCGCCCCCTCGGCGAGAAGGACGGCTTCGCCTTCTGCCGCGCCCTGCCGGAACGGGCCGGCGTCGTGGCGATCCCCAACGCCGTCCTCTACGACGACCGGGAGGCGGGGGCGCCGTTCGTGCGGTTCGCGTTCTGCAAGCGGGAGGAGGTGCTGCGGGAGGCGGCGAAGCGGTTGCGGGCGCTCTAGCGCCTCGCAGGGGGTGCGGAGCCGTGCTCGCTGTGCGGCTCCGCCGCGTGGGCGCGGCCGGCCACGACGCACCCGCAGACGGAAGACGGCCGAGAAGCGACGGCGCTTCGCCGCTTACTCGACACAGGTGAACCCACACCGCACTCGGCGCCCACCTGCTCGCATCGGCGCCCCCGCCCTTGCAGGGTGCGGTGATGTGACCCACGCCGGCAGCACCCTCGCCCCGCCCGTAGCCGCGCCGAAGCCGGCGCCGCGCGGCCGCGCCCGGCCCTCCCTGGTCCGTGCGGGCGGGGTCGCCGTAGGCCTCTTTCTCGGCGTCCGGCTCACCGGGGTCGCCGTGCTCGCCCTCGTCGCCCATCTCGCCGGCCGGCACCCCCTGCCGCTGCTCGCCCGGTCCTGGGACTCGGTCTGGTACCTGGGCATCGCGGCGCACGGCTACGGTCACGACCTGCCCTCCTCCGACCCGGGCCCGCACAGCGACCTCGCGTTCTTCCCGCTGTACCCGGCGCTGCTGCGGGCGGTGACCGCGCTGGCCCCGGTCGGCGGTGGCACCGCCGGGCTGCTGATCTCCTGGACCGCCGCCGCGGTGGCCGCCGCCGGGATCCACGCGGTCGGCTCCCGGCTGCACGGGCGGGCCACCGGTATCGCGCTGGTGCTGCTGTGGGGGCTGTTGCCGCACGCGGTGGTGCTGTCGATGGCGTACACCGAGCCGGTGCTGACCGCGTTCGCGGCCTGGTCGCTGTATGCGCTGCTGGCCGGGAACTGGCTGTGGGCGGGCGCGCTGGCGGCGCTCGCGGGGCTGGCCCGGCCGAACGGGCTCGCGGTCGCCGCCGCGGTGCTGGCCACGGCCGGTACGGAGGTGTGGCGGCGCCGCGGAAAGGTTTCCCACAGGCTGTGGACGGGCGCGGCGCTCGCCCCGCTGGGCTGGACGGCGTATGTGCTGTGGGTCGGGCGGCGGAGGGGCGATCTGCTCGGGGGCTACTTCGAGGTGCAGCGGCTGTGGGGGTCGACGTTCGACTTCGGGCTCGGCTCGCTGCAGTTCGTGCGCGTGATGCTGCTGCACGGCACGCGGTTCGTGTTCCCGATGGCCCTGCTCCTGGTCGTGGCCGCGACGGTGCTGTACGCGCTGCTGCTCCTGGACCGCGTCCCGCTGCCGCCGCTGGTGTTCAGCGGGGTGCTGCTGCTGATCGCGCTCGGCGGGTCGGGCTTCTTCGAGTCCAAGCCGCGGTTTCTGCTGCCGGCGTTCCCGCTGCTGCTGCCACTGGCCCAGATGCTGGCGAAAACGGCGAAAACCCGGCCCTGGCACGCGACCGTACTGGTCGCGACCCTGGCCGGGCTCAGCTATGTCTACGGCGCGTACCTCGTGGTGTACGCGCAGGCACCGCTGTAGGCGGCGGGACGGGGCCTACTCGCCGTCGTCCTCGGGGTTCTCCGGCTCGTCCGCCTCGTTGACCTCCTGCTCCAGGCCGAGCTGCTCGACGAGCCACCGGTCGAACTCGATCGCGGCCCGCACCCAGCTGACGGTCGAGGAGACGAAGTGGTTGATGTCGACGCCCGTGCCGATCAGCATCTGGGCCTCGCCGATCAGACGGACGGTGCCGTCGTCGTGGGTGTGGGTGTACACCTTGGGCCACAGGGTGCGGCGGTTCCAGTCGTCGACGGACTCCAGCAGCTGCGGCTTCTCGTCGATCTTGTGGGGGCGGTCGTAGAACGTCCGCACCGAGAAGACCGCCTGTTCGGCCTCCCCGCGGAACATGAAGTACGTGCGGAACTGCTCCCACGGAGCCGCGAGGTCACCCTCCTCGTCGACGACGTACTTCAGCTCCATCTGGTCGAGGAGCTGCTTCACGAGATCCTGATCCGGGACGACGGGGCCCGCCGGTCCTTGGGGCTGCGGTTCGGGCTGGCCCCCGAAGTTCGGAATCGAGGACGGGTCGATGCTCACCGTGTTTTTCCCTTCGTGCGGATTCCGCCATCCTCCCTCATCCGGGGAGGGGGGAGGCAAGCCCCGCCGCCCGCCTGTCCGCCTTTGGCTGACATGATTCCGGCTGCCGGGCCGGCGGGCCGTGAGCGGACGGGGGCAGAGGTGGCGGAACGGGGACGGACCAGGTGGGGGACCGTCGCGGCGATCCTGGCGCTGCCCGCACTGATCATGGCCGGGCTGGCCGTGATGGTGGTGAGGTTCGCGACCTCGGACCACCCACTGGGCGGGGCCCCGGAGAAGGTGCCGTGCGCGGAGGCACTGGACTTCGGCGGGGCGAAGCTCCCGGACGCGGCGTTCGAGGACAGGTGCACGGTGCAGACCTGGCTGGACACCGACTACAGAGCCGAGTTCCGCCTGCCCCGGGCACAGCTGTGGGCGTGGTTGAGGCACACCTACCCGGGGGCTCCCGAGCCGGACACCGACCTCTGTCTCGACGGCGCGGATTTCTGCGTGAACATGAACAGCGAGAGCACCGTGCCGCCCGGCATCGACGCGAACGCGGTGGAGATCGACGTGTCGTACGAGGGCCCGGACCAGGCCCTCGTACGGTTCACCGCGTTCACCGTGTGAGCGTCACAGCGTCTTCCCCGTCGCCGGCCCCACCAGCAGCCCCTCGCCGAAGCGGTCGACGCGGACCGTGTCGCCGTCCTTGATCTCGCCGGCGAGGATCTCCTTGGCGAGGCGGTCGCCGATGGCGGTCTGGACGAGGCGGCGCAGCGGGCGGGCGCCGTAGGCCGGGTCCATGCCCTCCTCCGCGAGCCAGGCCAGCGCCTCGGGGGTGACCTCCAGGGTGAGCCGGCGTTCGGCCAGGCGCCTGCCCAGGCGGTCGATCTGGAGCTCGGCGATCCGCTCCAGCTCGGGCTTGGTCAGTGCCGAGAAGACCACCAGGTCGTCCAGCCGGTTGAGGAACTCCGGCTTGAAGGAGGTCCGGACGGCCTCCAGGACCTGTTCCTTCTTCTCCGCCTCGGACGTCAGCGGGTCGACCAGGAACTGGCTGCCCAGGTTGGAGGTGAGCACCAGGATGGTGTTGCGGAAGTCGACGGTACGGCCCTGACCGTCCGTCAGTCGGCCGTCGTCCAGCACCTGGAGCAGGATGTCGAAGACCTCCGGATGGGCCTTCTCCACCTCGTCCAGCAGGACGACGGAGTACGGGCGCCGGCGGACCGCCTCGGTGAGCTGGCCGCCCTCCTCGTAGCCGATGTAGCCGGGAGGCGCCCCGACCAGCCGGGCCACGCTGTGCTTCTCGCCGTACTCCGACATGTCGATGCGGACCATGGCCCGCTCGTCGTCGAAGAGGAAGTCCGCGAGCGCCTTGGCGAGTTCGGTCTTGCCGACGCCGGTCGGCCCGAGGAAGAGGAAGGAGCCGGTGGGGCGGTCGGGGTCGGCGATGCCCGCGCGGGAGCGCCGTACGGCGTCGCTGACCGCGCGTACGGCCTCGCTCTGGCCGATGAGCCGCTTGCCCAGCTCGTCCTCCATGCGCAGCAGCTTCTGCGTCTCGCCCTCCATCAGGCGGCCGGCCGGGATGCCGGTCCAGGCGGCGACGACGTCGGCGATGTCGTCGGAGCCGACCTCCTCCTTGACCATGGTGTCCTTGGCGGCCTCCTCCTCGGCCTCGGAGGCGGCCTCCAGCTCCTTCTCCAGCTGCGGGATCTCGCCGTAGAGCAGCTTGGCGGCGGTGTCGAAGTCGCCGTCGCGCTGGGCGCGTTCGGCCTGGCCGCGCAGGTCGTCCAGGCGCTCCTTGAGCTCACCGACCCGGTTGAGGGACTGCTTCTCCTTCTCCCAGCGGGCGGTCAGGCCGCGCAGCTCCTCCTGCTTGTCGGCGAGGTCGCGGCGCAGCTTCTCCAGCCGGGCGACGGAGGCCGGGTCGGTCTCCTTGGCGATCGCCAGCTCCTCCATCTTCAGCCGGTCGACGGCGCGCTGGAGTTCGTCGATCTCGACGGGCGAGGAGTCGATCTCCATACGGAGGCGGGAGGCCGCCTCGTCGACGAGGTCGATGGCCTTGTCGGGCAGGAAGCGGGAGGTGATGTAGCGGTCGGAGAGGGTGGCCGCGGCCACCAGCGCCGAGTCCGCGATCTGCACCTTGTGGTGGGCCTCGTACCGGCCCTTCAGACCGCGCAGGATGGCGATGGTGTCCTCGACGGTCGGCTCGGCGACCAGCACCTGCTGGAAGCGCCGCTCCAGCGCCGGGTCCTTCTCGATCCGCTCCCGGTACTCGTCCAGGGTGGTGGCGCCGACCATGCGCAGCTCGCCGCGGGCCAGCATGGGCTTGAGCATGTTGCCCGCGTCCATGGCGGAGTCGCCGCCGGCGCCGGCGCCGACGACGGTGTGCAGCTCGTCGATGAAGGTGATGATCTGCCCGTCGGAGTCCTTGATCTCGGCGAGGACGGCCTTCAGCCGCTCCTCGAACTCGCCGCGGTACTTGGCGCCGGCCACCATCGCGCCGAGGTCGAGCGCGACCAGCCGCTTGTCCTTCAGCGACGAGGGCACGTCACCCTTGACGATCCGCTGGGCGAGCCCCTCGACGACGGCGGTCTTGCCGACACCGGGCTCACCGATGAGGACGGGGTTGTTCTTCGTACGGCGGGACAGCACCTGCACGACCCGCCGGATCTCCTGGTCCCGCCCGATGACCGGGTCGAGCCGGCCCTCGCGGGCGGCGGCGGTGAAGTCGGTACCGAACTTCTCCAGGGCCTTGTACTGACCCTCGGGGTCGGCGGTGGTCACGCGGCGTCCTCCCCTGGCCTTCTTGAAGGCCTCCAGCAGCTTCTTCGCGTCGGCGCCCTGCGCCTGGAGCAGTTCGGCGACGCGGCCGCCCTTGGCGGCGGTGCCGATGAGCAGATGCTCGGTCGACAGGTACTCGTCACCGAGCTCCTTCGCGCGCTCGCCGGCGTCGGCGATCACGGCCAGCAGCTCGCGGTTGGGCTGCGGGGGCGCGACCGTGGACCCGGTCACGCTGGGCAGCGCGGCCAGGATCTTCTCGGCGCCCGCGCGTACCGCGGCCTGGTCGGCCTCGACGGCCGCGAGCAGGTCGGTGATGTTCTCGTTGTCCTGCCCCTGAAGCAGAGCCAGCAGCAGGTGAGCGGGGGTGAGGTCCGGGTGCCCCTCGGTCACGGCCCGGTTGCTGGCCGCGTTGATCGCGTCCCGGCTCCTGTTGGTCAGCTCGGCGTCCACGTTGTCCGTTCTCCTCCTCGGCCACACTCTCCACTGCTGACTTCACCAGCGTACACAAAGTTGAGTCTATTCCGCTCAAGGTGGGGGAGGAAGCCGTGCGGGGACTAGGTTGCGGGCATGGCGAAGCACGCGGAGCAGTACCTGGAGTTCTGGCGAGAACGTCACCTGTGCACCCTGACGACGCTCCGGCCCGACGGCAGTCCGCACGTGGTCCCGGTGGGGGTGACGTACGACGCCGAGGCCGAGCTGGCCAGGGTGATCACCAACAAGACGAGCGCGAAGGTCGGACACGTGCTGGCGGCCGGGCCCGAGGGCGCCCGGGTCGCGGTGTGCCAGGTGGACGGCCGGCGCTGGGCCACGCTGGAGGGTCGGGCGAGGGTACGGACCGATCCGGGACGGGTCGCCGAGGCCGAGCGGCGCTATGCCGAGCGGTACGAGCGGGTGCCGTCGCCGAATCCGGCGCGCGTGGTGATCGAGATCGAGGTGGAGCGGACACTGGGGCGCGGGTGAACAGGCGACTGAACATTTTCAGCCACCCTGGAAACGGACCCATACCCCGAAATGTCCCCAAAAACTGCAGCGGCGTCACCGTGTTCAGGTCACGGTGACGCCGCTGCGGGGGGAAGCACCTGAGCGATCTTTTACGACGGGGGAATCGCGTCAGGCACTGCGGGGGGTGGCCGAGATGGTCCTCAGGTCCTGGTCCGTCGGCTCGGCGAGCCGATGGTCCCGCTGGTCGAGGTTCACAAAGATCATTCCGTACCGGATGGCACACCGCACCGGCTGGGGCGCGCCACGCGGCTTGCGCAGGCACCGGTACGCCCGCACGTCCTCGTCCTCGTCCCGCGTCACGACGACCGGCTCACCGAACACGGTCACCATCAGCGAGTCACCGCTGTGGGGGATGGCGGTGACCAGGTCGATGAAGTGCCAGCCGGAGCGGTAGGCCGTGGCCATTTCGCGGCGGAAGGACCGGTCGTCGGGTGGAGTAGTCATCAGTCAGCCCCAGGTGGTGTCGTCTGCACCATCGGTATGGGCCGTTGCGGTGCTGTCGGCACTCACAGCGACGGTCCGAGGAGCCACTCCCCAGGTAGTGTCCGCCGCAACGTCACGTTTCCCACCGGAGAGGCCACTCAGCGCGCCGATGGCCACAACGGCGGAGAAGGTAACGGCAAGCATCGACCGAAGCATTCTCTTGCGCATAGTCGGCTTCGTCCTCACTTGATGGTCCCCTCTTCCCCCGTCGAACAAGACGATGTCTCATTTGGGCACCTCATGGCCACACGATCGATGCATCATGTTCCTGCATGTTCAGGACCCTGGGGGGTGGAGATTTGACAAGAAATCAGACCAAAGTGTCACATCCCCATGCGATGACCGAGCTCTGCGAGGAGGGTAGCCGCCTCTACGCGAAGGCGCTGCGGTCGGGACGCATCGCCCGTGCGGATGTGGAACCCGCCCCCTGCCTCATGGAGTTCGCCCTCCTGCACCCCGACCCCGACGACGCGAACTGGCTGCGCCCCACTCCTCCCTCGGTCGCCCTGGCCCAGCGGCTCAACCCGATCGAGCGCGAGATATCCGAACGCAGGCGGCTGTCGGTCGAACTGGCCGAGGCGTTCGAACCGTTCATGACGCTGAGCGCGCAGAGCACAACACCCACGCACGCCATTTCCGTCCTGGAGGGCCTGGACCGCATCAACGCGGCCCTCGACGTGGCGACGGCCGAGTGCCGCTCCGAGGTGCTCACCGTGCAGCCGAGCAGCCGTCGCCTCGAACACACCCTCCTGCAGGGGCTGGAGCGCGACCGTCCGCTCCTCGAGCGCGGCGTGCGCATCCGGACCCTCTATCAGCACACGGCCCGCTACAGTCCCGAGACGCTCGGGTACGTGTCCCAGTTCTCCGAAGGCAAGGTGGAGTACCGCACCATCGACGAGCTGGTGGAGCGGCTCATCATCTGTGACGAGACCGTCGCTTTCATTCCGATCCGCGACGACCGGCAGGTCGCCCTGGAACTCCGGCATCCCGGCCTGGTGCGCTATCTGATCAAGGTGTTCGAGTTCATGTGGGCCCGCGCGGTGCCGCTCAGCACCGGCGCACCCTACGAAACCGCCCCGGACGGCATCACGGAGATCCAGCACTCCATCGCCAAGCTCCTGGTCGAGGGGCACGTCGACGAGGCCATCGCCCGCCGGCTCGGCATGAACGTGCGTACCTGCCGGGCCCATATCGCCAAGTTGGCCAACGCCCTCGGCAGTGGCAGCCGGGCCCAGCTCGGCTTCCTCATAGCGCAGTCGGGGATTCTCAAGCAGGAGCCCTGACGCCGACGGAACGAGAAGGCCACTGTACGGAACGAGAAGGTCACTGTGACGACACCTGCGCACCGGGCAGTCAGGGATGCTCGGCCAGCAGGGGGAGGTGGGCCGGTGACGCACCGGGAGCACGGGGTCGAGGAGTTGTGTGCCGCCGGGGAGGAGCTGTACGAGCGCGCCCTGCGGAAGGGGCGGATACCTGTCGGCGATGCCGCCGACGTGCCCTGTCTCACCGATTTCGGGCTGCTCCACCCCGCCCTGGACGACCTGGGGCTGCTGGAGCCGGTCGCGCCCGCCGCGGCCCTGCACCGGCTGCTGCGCGCCTCCTCGGCACGGGTCGCCGAGGAACGCCGGCGCGAGGACCGGCTGGTGGAGCGGTTCGAGCCGCTGCTGCGGATCGGCGCAGGGCAGACGCCCGGCACCGGTACCGAACCGGCGATGCTGCGGCTGCTCAGCGGCACCGAGCAGATCAACCGGGCCATCTCCGACGCGATGGTGGACGCCACCGAGGAGTCCCTGACCATCCAGCCGCACGCCGGCCTCACCGGCCCGCGCGGCGAGGCGGCCCGTGACACCGCCTTCGGGCGCGATCAGGCCTTGCTGGACCGCGGCGGCCGTATCCGCACCCTCTACCAGCACACCCTGCGCCATGTGCCGGAGGTGTACGGGCCGTTGGAGCACTTCCGGCGCGGCGACACCGAGGCGCGCAGCCTCGACGAAGTGCCGGACCGGCTCATCGTCATCGACCGCAAGATCGCCTTCCTCCCCGCCGACGACGACGGCAGGCTCGCCCTGGAGGTCCGCCACCCGGCGCTGATCAAGTACTTCGTCACGACCTTCGACCGGCTCTGGCGGCTGGCCACGCCGATGTTCCCGAAGGCGGTGCAGCCCCCGTCGGTGAACGGCGTCACGCCCCGCCAGCGCGCCATCGCCGCCCTCCTCGTCGAGGGCCACACCGACGCCGTCATCGCCGACCGCCTGGGCATGAACATCCGCACCGCCCGGCTGCACATCGCCAAGCTCGCCGCCACCCTCGGCAGCGACAGCCGGGCCCAGCTGGGCTACCTCATCGCACGCTCGGGGATCCTTGATCAGGAGCCGTGAGCGCGCCGGCCGACAGCCCGGGCCCGCGGTGGCCGTCCAGGCCGACCTGGGCGATCCGGACGCCCAGCTGGGTACGGCTGGCCGCGCCCAGGGTCTCCGAGAGCCGGGCGATATGGGCGCGGCAGGTGCGCACGCTGATGCCGAGCCGCTCGGCGATCACCGCGTCCTGGTGACCCTCGGCGAGCAGCGCGGCGATGGACTGCTCGCGGTGCGAGATGCCTTCGATGCCGGTGTCGGGGAGGGGGGCGGTGAGCGGGATGGCCAGACGCCAGAGGCGTTCGAAGACCGTCACCAGGTACTCCACCAGGGCCGGGTGGCGCAGTTCAAGAGCCATCGTGCGGTCGGCGTTCGCCGGGATGAAGGCCACCGTGCGGTCGAAGAGGATCAGGCGGTCGATCACCTCGTCCAGCGTCCTCGCCTCGACCGTGTCGCCCATCAGTTCCAGGTAGTTCAGCAGGCCCTGGCCGTGCCGGGCCACATGCGTGTACAGGTCGCGCATGCGCACGCCGCGGCCGCGCAGGGCCAGCGCCCGGTGCAGCCCCTCGGTCAGCTCGGCCTCCCGGCGGATGCCGCCGGGCTGCACGGTGAGCACCTCGGTCGTGCACGCCTCGGTCGCCTCGTCCATCGCGGCCTGGATCCGGGACAGCCCATCCAGCACCCGGATCGCGCTGCCCTCGGCCGGTGCGGCCAGCGCGCCCAGCTGACGGCCGAGTCCGGCGTACCACTCGAAGGCGGCCACCGCCGAGCCCACCCGCCGCTGGCTCGCGCTGACCTCGTCGTAGACCCCGCGCAGCAGCCTGGTCATGACCTCCTGCGGGGAGGTCGGCACCAGCCAGTCCATGTCGTCGGGGTCCGGGTGCAGCAGGGCCAGTTCCAGCAGGCAGGGCACCGCCTCGGCATCAGTGCGCGACACGCGCCCCCGGCGTACGGCCCGGGAATAGACCCGGTCGCCGGCCGCGCACAGTCGGTCGGCGCCGTGTGGATGCTGCTCCGCCCCGCGCCCGGCCATCGCCCATTTCACCCCCGGTGTGCTGCCACTTCCGCAGCGCAACTATGCGCGGGTGCCGACCGGGTCCGCAACACGGCTCACCTCAACAGGGCTGCCGTAAAGCACTGCTATGCGCGGGTATATGCCAGGCTCCGCCCCTCACATTGCAACAAGCTGATGGTGGTGGGGCGGACCGCGTCAGGGCATCGTTGGTCCCGCTTCCCCCGGGTGTCACCGGATCACCGGACACCCGGAGCGGGGACGCTCCGCCGGGGGGGGCCACAGGGCCGTCGCACCGCGTTCACGGGGGTGACGCGGTGCGGGGGCGCTCCGCCGGGAGCCGCCGCGATGGGTCGTCGTTCGTCCGCGGTGCCGTCGTGGCTGGGCGGGCCCACGCGGCGGAGCCGCATGTCAAAACAGCCCCGCGCCCCTGAAGGGGCGCGGGGGAACGTCTACTTCAGGTGGCTCGCCGCGCAGGCCGCCTTGTACGGGGCGGTGCAGATGTCGCCCACGGTGTAGATGCCGTCCGCGACGACCGTGGACTTGATGTTGCCCTTGGTCAGGGCGACCGGCTGGATCAGCTTCGAGGGGATGTTCTTGTCGGTCGGGCTGTCGACCTTGTCCTGGGTGAGCGCGTCGAACTGGATGTCCTTGCCCTGGACCCTGGCGACGGCCATCTGCGCGGCGGCCTCGGCCTCGTCCGGGTAGGCCTTGTAGACGCTCATGTACTGCTCGCCGGCCACGATCCGCTGGACCGCGTCGAGTTCCGCGTCCTGGCCGGTGACCGGGGGCAGGTTGGTGACGCCGGCCGCCTTCAGGGCCTTGATGACGCCGCCGGCCATGCCGTCGTTGGCGGCGTAGACACCGGCGATGTTGTTCTTGCCGATCGCGGTGATGGCCTTGGCCATCTCGGTCTCGGCGAGCTCCGGCTTCCAGTCCGTGGTGTCGTACGTCGCCGCGATCGTCACATGGCCGTTCAGCTCGGAGAGCGCGCCCTGCTTGAACTGCTTCGCGTTCGGGTCGGTCGGCGAGCCGTTCACCATGACGATCTTGTCGGAGCTGTCGGTACCCGACCCGAGGGCCTCCAGCAGGGTGCGGCCCTGCACCTCGCCGACGAGCTCGTTGTCGAAGGAGACGTAGGCGTCGATCGGGCCCTCGGCGAGACGGTCGTAGGCGATGACCGGGATGCCCGCGTCCTTGGCCTTCTTCACCTCGGGCGCGATGGCGTGCGAGTCGACCGCGTCGAGCATGATGATGTCGACCCTCTCGTCGATCATCTTCTGCATCTGCGAGGCCTGCCGGGAGGCGTCCGCGTCGGCGTTGACGTACTCGACCTTGCCCTGCTTACGGGTGAGTTCGGCCACCTTGTCCTTGATGATGGGGTAGTCGAACTTGTCGTAACGGGTGTTCGCCTTCTCCGGCAGCAACAGGCCCACGGTGATGTCGTTGCCCTTGCTCGGGCTCGCGCTCGCGCCGTCCCCCGTCGCTCCCAGCACGCCACAGCCGGCGAGCGAGAGGGTCATCGTGGACGCGGCCACGGATATGGCGATTCGACGCATTCGAGGGCTCACTTCAGGTGCGTTCCGGACGTAGGCCTGCTATACGACCCAGGTGTCTGAAAAGACAACGCGGAGGCCACACCTGTCGTCAAGCGGATCTACTTAACGAGTCCGCAACACCACGCTCCGCTGACTCTGTGAAGAAGGAGCGGAATCGCCTCCAAACACTCTTTACCGACCCTCCATTCAAAGGGTGTTCATGGGTCGGTAAAGATCGGCACAACCAACCTGGGTCCCCGCGAGTCCTGATCACCGGCGGCCGTGCGCCGCTCCCCCGACTCGACCAGAGGACCGAATGAAGCCAGCCAGACACGCGACCGCCACGGCCGTCGTGCTCGCCACCGCCGGCACCCTGCTGAGCGCGGTCGCCACGTCCGCCTACGCCACGGTGAATTGCAGCTCACCGGTGTACAAGCGGGCGTTCTACGCGAACACCACGTTCTCCGGCACTCCGAAGAAGACGGACTGCGACACCGTCATCGACCAGAACTGGACCGGCGCGCCCGCCTCCGGGCTGCCGAGGGACAACTTCGGCGTCCGCTGGACCGTCACCCGCGACTTCGGCTCCGGCGGGCCCTTCGCGTTCACCGTCTCCGGGACCGACGGCATCCGCGTCTACCTGGACGGCGTCCGCAAGGTGGACCTGTGGTCGAACACCTCGGGCGCGCGCGCCAAGACCGTCAACGTCACCGTCCCGTCCGGCAAACACACCCTGCGCCTCGACCACGTCAACTGGACCGGCACCGCGAGCGTCAAGTTCGCCTACACCCCACGCACGTCCGCCACCGTCGACAAGGTCAAACCCCTTGTGCCGACCGGGACTTCGGTCACGTACTACTCCTCGACCGGCAAGACCGGGATCAGCTGGGCGAAGAACGCCGAGATGGACCTCGCCGGTTACCGCGTCTACCGGCGGCTGAAGGGCACCTCGTACCCCGGCAGGCCGCTGGCCACGACCACCTCCACCACGTACACCGACACCACCCTGCCGAAGAATGACGCCACCTACTACTACGAGGTCCGCGCCTACGACAAGGCCGGCAACGAGTCCGCGGGCACGGCCGACCAGGGCGTGACCACCGTGGACACCACACCTCCGGCCGCCCCCGCCGGCGCCGGGGGCTGGTCGATGGACCCGGTCCGGGAGGTCACGCTGTCCTGGAGCCAGAACACCGAGCCCGACCTCGCGGGCTATCGGGTCTACCGCTCCACGACATGGCCGGTCACGGCCGGCCCGGAGAACCAGTTGGGCGGTGACACGCTGCTGCACTCCACGTGGTGGACCGACCGTCCCCCGCAGACCGGCGACTATTACTACTACGCCGTCACCGCCGTCGACACGGCCGGCAACGAGTCGGCTCCCTCCGCCGTCTGGCAGTACTACACCCGCGACGAGACCCCACCCACCTACGTCCCGGACGTGAAAGCCGAGGACGGCGAGCGGGGCGTCACCCTGAGCTGGCCCTGGGGCCCCGAGGGCAGCGGCGCCTCGCGCTTCCTCGTCTACCGGGACGGCCACCGCCTCACCGAGGTGGCCGGCACCTCGTACACGGACACCGACATCGAGCGCTCCACCACGCACACCTACGCCGTCCAGGCCCTCGACGACGCGGGCAACGGCGCCCCCCGCTCCGCCCCCGTCACCGTCCGGCACGTCGGCGACTACACGCCCCCGCCCGCCGTGACCGGGCTGACCGCCACCCCTCAGGGCAACGGCGTCCTGCTCGACTGGGACGACAGCACCGCCGACGACGTCGACCACTACGAGATCCACCGGGGTGTGTACCGCGATGGCGCCTGGACCTACACGGACATCACGGCCGGCCTCGCCTTCGGCACCGTCTGGTCCAGGAACCGGGACGTGAGCCTGCCCGACGGCGAGCACCTGCGCTATGTGGTCGTGGCCGTCGACCGGGACGGCAACGCCCTGGACACCGACGCCTCGTCCGCCGTCGAGGTCACCGAGCTGGACCAGATGCCGGCGGAGACCTACCCGGAGGAGTCCGGCGGCCTGCGTGTGCGGATCGACGACACCGCACAGGGACCCGACATCGACGCCGTCCACGACGATGACGACCCGAAGGGCACCCCGACCGGCTACTACGTGTACCGCTGGGACCGTTCCGCCGGCGCCTATGTGCGGCTGACCGACACGCCCGTCGGCTTCCGCTCCTTCGGCTACACGGACAGCGGCGCGCCCGCGGCCGACACCGTCTTCTACAAGGTCACGGCCGTCTACGGCGACGGCACCGAGTCGGACCCGGTCGGCGGCCACGTGTTCCGGATCGGCATGGCCCCCTGACGGGGCACGCCCGGTCACACGGGGACGGACACACGGAAAAGGGGCCCGGAGGTCTCCCTCCGGGCCCCTTTCACCGCTGCCTCAGTCGTTCTGCTGCCGCTTCGGCCGCCACACCACCAGCGCGCTGGTCTGCTGGACCTCCTGGTACGGCACCAGGTCGCGGCGGTAGGAGGCGTGGACGGCGGCCTCGCGCTGCTGCATAGCGGCCGCCGCGCCGTCCAGGGCCGCCTCCAGTTCCGCGACGCGGGACTGCAGGGCGGCGACCTGGTTCTCCAGTTCGATGATGCGCTTGATGCCGGCCAGGTTGATGCCCTCGTCCTGCGACAACTGCTGCACCTGGCGGAGCAGTTCGATGTCGCGGGCCGAGTAGCGCCGGCCCCGGCCCGCGGTGCGGTCGGGGGAGACCAGGCCCAGGCGGTCGTACTGGCGCAGCGTCTGCGGGTGGAGTCCGGAGAGCTGGGCCGCCACCGAGATGACGTAGACCGGGGTCTCCTCGGTCAGTTCATACGGGTTACGTCGACGGCCGTCCATCACTCTCAGTCTCCCTTCGCGGCCTCGAACAGCTCCGCCCGCGGGTCCTCGCCCGCGGTCGCCTCGCGGTACGCCTCGAGCGCGTCACGAGCCTTCCCCGACAGGTCCTTGGGGACACGTACCTCGACGGTGACCAGGAGGTCGCCGCGGGTGCCGTCCTTGCGGACCGCGCCCTTGCCGCGGGCGCGCATGGTGCGGCCGTTGGGGGTGCCGGGCGGCAGTTTCAGGGTGACGGCCGGGCCGCCGAGGGTCGGTACCCGGACCTCGCCGCCGAGGGCCGCCTCGGTGAACGTCACCGGCACGGTGACGGTGAGGTTGTCGCCCTTGCGCCCGAACACCGGGTGCTCGCCGACGTGTACGACCACATAGAGGTCGCCCGCCGGTCCGCCCCGCTCGCCGGGAGCGCCCTTGCCGCGCAGCCGGATCCGCTGCCCGTCGGTGACGCCGGCCGGGATGCGGACCTGCATCGTGCGCGAGGACTTGGCGCGGCCGCTGCCCTTGCACTCCAGGCAGGGGTGCTCGGCGATCAGGCCGCGGCCCTTGCAGTCCGGGCAGGGGTCGGTGAGCGAGAAGCCGCCGCCGGAGCCCCGGGCGACCTGCCCGGTGCCGACGCAGGTCGGGCACACGCGGGGTGTGCCGTTCTTGTCGCCGGTGCCCGAGCAGGCCTTGCAGGGTGCCTGGGAGGACATGCGCAGGGGCACCGTGGCGCCCTCGATGGCCTCCGTGAAGCTCAGCGTGACCTCGGTGTCGATGTCCTGGCCGCGCCGGGGCTGGGTACGGGTCGTACCCGCGCCGCCGCGGTTGAACAGGCCCCCGAAGACGTCACCGAGTCCACCCCCGAAGCCTCCGCCCTGGGTGCTGGTCCCGCTACCTCCGAAGAGGTCGCCCAGGTCGAAGTTGAAGGAGCCGCCGGCGCCCGGCCCGGGGCGGAAGCCGCCGTTGCCGAACAGGGCGCGAGCCTCGTCGTACTCCTTGCGCTTCTTGGGGTCGCCGAGGACGTCGTTCGCCTCGGAGATCTCCTTGAAGCGCTCCTCGGCCTTGGCGTTGCCCTTGTTGGCGTCCGGGTGGAACTCGCGGGCGAGCTTCCGGTACGCCTTCTTGATCTCGGCCTCGGTGGCGTCCTTGGGGACGCCGAGGACCTTGTAGTAGTCCTTCTCGATGAAGTCCTTGGTGCTCATCCCCGACGTCCCTCCTTCCCCTCAGTGGTCTTCACGTCAGCCCTCGTCCGGGCCACCGTTCTCCTTGTCGTCGGCCTGCTGCGCCTCGGCCTTGTCCTCGGCGCCCTCGGCCTTGACGGTGTGCGCGCCGGGCTGCGGTTCGGCCACGGCCACCCGCGCGGGGCGGATGGTGCGCTCGCCGATGCGATACCCGGGCTGCAGGATCGCCACGCAGGTCGTCTCGGTGACGTCCGGCGCGTAACTGTGCATCAGGGCCTCGTGGATGATCGGGTCGAAGGGCTCGCCCTCCTTGCCGAACTGCTGCAGGCCCATCTTGGCCGCGACGGTCTCCAGCGACTCGGCCACCGACTTGAAGCCGCCGACCAGTTCGCCGTGTTCCCGCGCGCGGCCGATGTCGTCGAGCACGGGCAGGAGTTCGGTCAGGAGGTTCGCGACGGCGATCTCCTTGACCGCGATCCGGTCCCGCTCGACCCGGCGGCGGTAGTTCTGGTACTCGGCCTGGAGGCGCTGGAGGTCCACCGTGCGCTCGTTCAGCGCCGTGCGCACCTGGTCCAGCTGGGCCACCAGACCGGCGTTCTCGTTTCCGTCCCCGGCCGGGGCCGCCCCCTCATCGGGAGCGGCCTTCGGCTCGGCGTCGTCGGGGGTCGCGCCGGAGGGGACGTCGGGCTTCTCCTCGAAGCCCGGGGTCTCCTCCGTCACGCGGCACCGTCCTTGCGCTCGTCGTCCACGATCTCGGCGTCCACCACGTCGTCGTCAGCGGCCCTGCCACCCTGCGCGGCGCCCTCGGGACCGCCCGCGGCCTGCGCGGCCTGGGCGTCGGCGTACATGGCCTGGCCCAGCTTCTGCGAGACGGCCGCGACCTTCTCGGTGGCGGTGCGGATCTCGGCGGTGTCCTCGCCCTTGAGCTTCTCCTTCAGCTCGGCGACGGCCTCCTCGACCTCGGTCTTGATCTCGCCCGGGACCTTGTCCTCGTTGTCCTTGAGGAACTTCTCGGTCTGGTAGACCAGCTGCTCGCCCTGGTTGCGGGTCTCGGCGGCCTCGCGGCGGCGGTGGTCCTCCTCCGCGTACTGCTCGGCCTCCTGGCGCATCCGGTCGACCTCGTCCTTCGGCAGCGAGGAGCCGCCGGTGACGGTCATCTTCTGCTCCTTGCCGGTGCCGAGGTCCTTCGCCGTGACGTGCATGATGCCGTTGGCGTCGATGTCGAAGGAGACCTCGATCTGCGGGACGCCACGCGGCGCCGGCGGCAGACCGGTCAGCTCGAACATGCCGAGCTTCTTGTTGTACGCCGCGATCTCGCGCTCGCCCTGGTAGACCTGGATCTGCACGGACGGCTGGTTGTCCTCGGCCGTGGTGAAGATCTCGGAGCGCTTGGTCGGGATCGTGGTGTTGCGCTCGATCAGCTTGGTCATGATGCCGCCCTTGGTCTCGATACCGAGGGACAGCGGGGTGACGTCGAGCAGCAGGACGTCCTTGACCTCGCCCTTGAGGACACCGGCCTGGAGCGAGGCGCCGATGGCGACGACCTCGTCCGGGTTGACGCCCTTGTTGGCCTCCTTGCCGCCGGTCAGCTCCTTGACGAGCTCGGCGACGGCGGGCATACGGGTGGAGCCACCGACGAGGACGACGTGGTCGATCTCGTTGATGGAGATGCCGGCGTCCTTGATGACGTTGTGGAACGGCGTCTTGCAGCGCTCCAGCAGGTCGGCCGTCAGCTGCTGGAACTGAGCCCGGGTGAGCTTCTCGTCCAGGTGCAGCGGGCCCTCGGCGGACGCGGTGATGTAGGGCAGGTTGATCGAGGTCTCGGTGGACGAGGACAGCTCGATCTTGGCCTTCTCGGCAGCCTCACGCAGACGCTGCAGGGCCATCTTGTCCTTGCCGAGGTCCACGCCGTGGCCGGACGCGAACTGCTTGACCAGGTAGTCGACGACGCGCTGGTCCCAGTCGTCACCACCGAGGTGGTTGTCACCGTTGGTGGCCTTCACCTCGACGACGCCGTCGCCGATCTCCAGCAGGGACACGTCGAAGGTGCCGCCACCGAGGTCGAAGACGAGGATCGTCTGGTCGTCCTTGTCGAGGCCGTAGGCCAGCGCGGCGGCGGTCGGCTCGTTGACGATGCGCAGGACGTTCAGACCGGCGATCTCACCGGCCTCCTTGGTCGCCTGACGCTCGGAGTCGTTGAAGTAGGCCGGGACGGTGATGACCGCGTCGGTCACCTTCTCGCCCAGGTAGGCCTCGGCGTCCCGCTTCAGCTTCTGCAGGATGAACGCGGAGATCTGCTGCGGGTTGAAGTCCTTGCCGTCGAGTTGGATCTTCCAGTCGGTGCCCATGTGGCGCTTCACCGAGCGGATGGTCCGGTCCACGTTCGTGACCGCCTGACGCTTGGCGACCTCGCCGACGAGTACCTCACCGTTCTTGGCGAAGGCGACGACGGACGGCGTGGTCCTGGCACCCTCGGCGTTGGTGATGACGGTGGGCTCGCCGCCCTCCAGAACGCTGACGACGGAGTTAGTCGTGCCCAGGTCGATGCCGACCGCACGTGCCATGGTTGATTCCTCCAGCTGACTTGAGTGGAACAGGCTCAAGTGTGCATGACGGCACCCGCTGGGTCAACAGACCTGAGTCGAGAGGGCTCAAGTCTTATCCGTTCCTTACACGCAAGTGGCCGCTGACCTGCGTCGATGGCATCCGACGGGGCTGCTGGACAGGGATGCGAAGGAGGACGGCGACGACCAGCAGCGCCCCTCCGCCCACCCAGGCCACGGCTCCCTCCCCCGTCCACCCGGTGTGCACGAGCACCCCCACGAGCACCGAGCAGAAGGAGCCGGCCCCCAGCAGAACGACCGAGCCCTGCGGGGTGAACCCGAGGCGGCGCAGCCGGTGTACGAGATGGTCGGGGCCGCGCCTGACCAGCGGACGCCGGGCCAGCCTCCGGGCGAGGACCACGAGGACGGCGTCGGCGAAGGCCACCGCGCTGAGGCAGAACATCACCGCCACGCTCGGCGCGAGTGCGTACCCCGCGCGCGTGAAGACGAGGGACGACGACAACAGGAACCCGGTGAACAGCGAACCGCAGGCGCCGAGCCCGATCCGCGCGGGATGCCAGTTGTGCATCAGGAAGCCGGTGAGGGCGGCGGCGAGGACGCTCAGCAGGACCGCGATCCCGTCCATCAGCTCGGCAGCGGCGCAGACCCCGGCCCCGAAGGCGGTGACGACCCCGACGGTCCCCGCGAGCCCGTCGGCGTGATCGAGCCCCTTGAAGGCGAGGGAGGCGAGGACGATCCACCCCACGGCGAGGATCCCGCCCAGCACACCCGTCTCCTCGTACGGCACCACGAAGGCCGCCGCCACGGCCGTACCGGCGACGAGCACGCGCGCGCGGATCCGCCAGACGTCACCGACCAGGCCCAGCACGGCGACCGCGGCAGCGGCGATCAGCAGCCGGTCGACCCCGTCGCCGAGCGGCGCGATCGCGGTCCGCTGCCCCACCCAGGCGACGAGACAGGTGACGGCCACCACGGCGAGCCCGCCGAGCAGCGGCAACCGCCGCTGCCGGCGCCGGTCGAGGATGCCGGCCCGCAGCGCGGGCACCCTGAGCAGCGCCGAGAGCACGGCGGCGAGAAGCAGGGCGGCGGTTGCGGCGGCGATCCCGTAGAGCACGGCTCTAAGGTAGGGGCGAATGTAGCAATTCGGTACGAATAACACGATCTGATGAGTCTGGGATGACACTCGTCACCCCACGCTCAGCTGCATCCCGACGGAAGATGGGGGTAGTCTCAGACGGACTGCATAAGTTACCGCTTAGTAATAATTTCCCTCGAAGAACCCCTCGCAGGCCCGAGGAGCCCCACATGCAACTCGCCGCGATCATCGTGTCGCTGGTACTCGCCGTGGTCGGCGTCGCGTTGTTCAGCCGCGCCATCGCGCAGATCTACCGGTTCGTCCGGCTCGGGCAGGACGTCCCGGCGGGTACCCGGACCAACGACTGGACCGCCCGCACCGCCACGGTGATCCGGGAGTTCCTCGGCCACACCCGGATGAACCGGTGGGGCGTCGTCGGCGTCGCGCACTGGTTCGTCGCCGTCGGCTTCTTCTCGCTCGTACTGACGCTGGTGAACGCCTTCGGTCAGCTCTTCCAGGCCGACTGGACCCTGCCGGTCATCGGGCACTGGCTGCCGTACGAGCTGTTCGTCGAGTTCATCGGCACGATGACCACGCTCGGCATCCTCACCCTGATCGTCATCCGCCAGCTGAGCCACCCGCGCAACCCGGGTCGCAAGTCCCGCTTCGCGGGCTCCAACTTCGGCCAGGCCTACTTCGTCGAGTCCGTCATCCTCATCATCGGCCTCGCGATCATGACCCTGCGCGGCCTGGAGGGTGCCCTCGCCGACGTGCACGGCTACGAGGCCGCGTACTTCGCCTCGTACCCCCTGGTGCTCGCGTTCAAGGGCCTCGGCATCTCCACGCTGCAGAACCTGGTCTACCTCACCGCCATGATCAAGATCGGGACGTCCTTCGTCTGGATGATCACGGTGTCGCTGATGACCGACATGGGCGTGGCCTGGCACCGCTTCCTGGCGTTCCCGAACATCTTCTTCAAGCGCAACGCCACCGGTGAGACCTCCCTCGGCGCCCTGCTGCCGATGACCTCCGGCGGCAAGCCGATCGACTTCACCGACCCCGGCGAGGACGACGTCTTCGGTGTCTCCCAGGTCGAGCAGTTCTCCTGGAAGGGCCTGCTGGACTTCTCCACCTGCACCGAGTGCGGCCGCTGCCAGTCGCAGTGCCCCGCGTGGAACACCGGCAAGCCGCTCTCCCCGAAGCTGCTGATCATGTCCCTGCGGGACCACGCGCACGCCAAGGCGCCGTACCTGCTGGCCGGCGGCGGCAAGACCATGGAGGGCGAGGAGAAGGCGTCCGAGGAGCAGCTGAAGGACGTGCCCGCGGCCGTTCTCGCGGAGGCCGAGCGCCCGCTGATCGGCACCGCCGAGGAGAACGGCGTCATCGACCCGGACGTCCTGTGGTCCTGCACCACCTGCGGCGCCTGCGTCGAGCAGTGCCCGGTGGACATCGAGCACGTCGACCACATCGTCGACATGCGCCGCTACCAGGTCATGATCGAGAGCGCGTTCCCGTCCGAGGCGGGCACGATGCTCAAGAACCTGGAGAAGAAGGGCAACCCCTGGGGCCTGGCGAAGAAGCAGCGCCTGGAGTGGACCAAGGAGGTCGACTTCGAGGTCCCGGTCGTCGGCAAGGACATCGAGGACCTCACCGAGGTCGAGTACCTGTACTGGGTCGGCTGCGCCGGCGCCCTGGAGGACCGCGCCAAGAAGACCACCAAGGCCTTCGCCGAGCTGCTGCACATCGCGGGCGTCAAGTTCGCGATCATGGGCGGCGACGAGAAGTGCACCGGTGACTCCGCCCGCCGCCTCGGCAACGAGCCCCTGTTCCAGGAGCTCGGCATGGAGAATGTGGCCGCGCTGAACATGGCCTTCGGCGAGGACGACGAGGACGAGTCGACCAAGAAGCCGAAGTCCGCGAAGAAGATCGTCGCTACCTGCCCGCACTGCCTCAACACGATCGGCAACGAGTACCCGCAGCTCGGCGGCGACTACGAGGTCATCCACCACACCCAGCTGCTGCAGCACCTGGTGGACGAGGGCAAGCTGGTCCCGGTCACCCCGGTCGAAGGCATCATCACCTACCACGACCCGTGCTACCTGGGCCGCCACAACAAGATCTACACGCCCCCGCGCGAGATCATCGGCAAGGTCCCGGGCCTGCGCAACGAGGAGATGCACCGCCACAAGGAGCGCGGCTTCTGCTGCGGCGCCGGCGGCGCCCGGATGTGGATGGAGGAGCGGATCGGCAAGCGCATCAACAACGAGCGCGTCGACGAGGCCCTCTCCCTCAACCCGGACATCGTCTCCACGGCCTGCCCGTTCTGCCTCGTCATGCTCACCGACTCGGTGAACGGCAAGAAGAACGAGGGCAAGGCCAAGGAGTCCATCCAGGTCGTGGACGTGGCCCAGCTGCTCCTCGACTCCGTCAGGACCCCGGTCGACCCGGCCGGCGAGACGGCGAGCGAGACCGAGCCGGAGCCCGAGCCGGTGAAGTAACGCCGGCCGTCCCCGGTCGTACGGCGCCCCCTGCCCCGCACAGGCAGGGGGCGCCGTCGTTCCGCCCTCGACGGCTGAGCCCGGCTGTCACAAACCCGGACGCTGCGCTGTCCTGCTGGTGTACGGACGCACTCAGCGAACGGAGACAGTAATGAGGATCGTGGTTGTCGGCGGTACCGGGCTCATCGGCTCGCAGGTGGTCGCGCTGCTGCGCAAGGGCGGTCACGAGGCCGTGCCGGCCACTCCCTCCACCGGCGTCAACGCCTACACCGGCGAGGGCCTGGCGGATGCGCTCAAGGGCGCCGACGTGGTCGTGGACGTGTCGAACTCCCCCTCCTTCGACACCGAGCCGGCCCTGGACTTCTTCACCCGCTCGGCGCAGCACCTGTTCGAGGCCGAGAAGGCGGCGGGGGTCCGCCACCACGTCGCGCTCTCCATCGTGGGCGTCGACCAGGTACCCGACTACGGCTACTACCGGGCCAAGGTCGCCCAGGAGCGGGCCGTGCGCGACAGCGGAGTCCCCTACAGCCTCGTGCGCGCCACCCAGTTCTTCGAGTTCATCGCCCCGGTGATGGACATGTGCACGGAGGGCAAGCAGGTGCACCTGCCGTCCAACCGGCTGCGCCCGATGGCCTCCGCCGACGTCGCCGCCGCCGTCGCCGACGCGGCGCAGGACGAACCGTCGAACGGCATCCGGAACATCGCGGGCCCCGAGGTGCACCGGCTCGACCAGCTCGGTGAGCTGACCCTGGCGGCGAAGCCGGACGGCCGTTCCGTCGTCACCGACGAGTCCGCGAGCCCGTTCGCGGGCATGCCCGACGTTCTCACCGGCGACGACACCGCGCACCTCGCGACCACGCGCTACGAGGACTGGCTCAACCGGAACTGACCGACGCGCCTCGGTTCAGAACGACCCCGGCCGGTCTGCGGGCCCACCGCGACCGGCCGTGGGCCTGTGCAGCGCCTACGGCTACGAGGCCTGCGACCGTCCCGTGAGCCTGTGCGCGGACCGCTCGTACGCCCTCAGCTTCTCGGGCGCCAGGACCCAGTACAGCCCGTCGATGCCGTCCGGCCCCACCGTGACGGACACCAGGGCGACGGCGGCCCCGTCCTGGACGAGCAGCAGTCCGGGCCTGCCGTTGGCCTCGACCACGCCGTACTCGGCGCCGGGGAAGAACTTGTGGGCGAAGACACTGACCCTGGCCACGCGCTCGGCGCCCACGACCGCCAGCCGTGCCACGCCGCGCATGCCGTTGCCGTCCGCGTAGGCGACGGCGTCGGCCGACAGCACGTTCTCCAGCGCGGCGACGTCACCGTGCCGCGCGGCGGCGACGAAGGCCTCGACCAGCCGCCGGTGCTGTGCCGCCTCGACGGGTTCCCTGCGCTCGGCGGACAGGCGCTTGCGGGCCCGGCTGAGGACCTGCCGTGCATTGGCCTGGCTCAGCCGCAGCATGCTCGCGATCTCGCCGTACGAGTAGTCGAACGCCTCCCGCAGCACATAGGCCGCCCGCTCCACGGGGTTCAGCTTCTGCAGGACCAGCAGCACGGCCGTCTCCAGCGCCTCCCCGCGCTCCGCGCCGACCTGCGGATCCACGCTGGTGTCCACGGGCTCCGGCAGCCACGGCCCCACGTAGGCCTCACGGCGGACCCGGGCGGACTGGGCCACGTTGATGGCCAGGCGGGTGGCGATCGTCGCCAGGAACGCTCCCGGATCCAGCACGGCGCTGCGGTCGGTTCCCTGCCAGCGCTCCCACACGTCCTGCACCACGTCCTCGGCCTCGGACACGCTGCCCAGGATGCGGTAGGCGACACCGAACAGCCGCGGCCGCACCTCCTGGAACACGTCCGCCGCCTCGTCCAGCGAGTCACCGGTGTGCTGCAGCTGCTCGTCCATGATGCCGATGCCTTTCGAGAAAGGGCGGGGCGGCGAGCCACAACGGTCCGGCAAAGTCCCGTCCCGCCCGTCACCACCCTGTCATGCTGGGCCCCCCGGCGCACCGAGAGGACCCCATGTCAACAGGCCCCTCCGCCAAGGCCGTTATGGACGAGCGGCGCTGGTACACCGCCAACGAGCTCCTGGCGTTCCTGCTGGAGCTCGCCGCACTGGCGTGCCTGAGCTGGTGGGGGTTCACCGCCGGCGGCGACGTGGCTCTCCATGTCGTGCTCGGCCTGGGGACTCCCCTGGCGGCGATCGTGCTGTGGGCGTTGTTCGCGGCACCGAGGGCACGGCTGCGGCCCGGCCTGCCGCTCGTGCTCACGGTCAAGGCGGTGGTGCTGGGAGGCGGGGCCGCGGCCTTGTACGGCGTCGGCCATCCCGTCGCCGCCGTGACCATGGCGGTCGTAGTGATCGCGAACACGGCGCTGGCCGAGACCTTCCGCCGCACCCCGCCCATCCCCTCCACCGGTGAAGTCGAGATTGGCAGATCCGTTCCACCGGCCTGACGCGAACACGCAGGTCAAGGGCCGGGAGGCGGCTCCGGGGTGGAACGTGACCGCCAATCGTCGCCTACGCCCCCTTCGGCCCCGACTGCTGCACCACCTCGAAGGACCACAGGGTGGAACCGGTGGCCGCGGGCTTCGGGCGCTCGGCACCCTCTCCGCCGCCCTGGTGCGCGGTCTTCATCGGCCCCTCCAGCCACGCCTGGAAGGACTCCTCGTCACGCCAGCGCGTGTAGACGAGGTAGGTGTCGGTGCCCTCGACGGGACGCAGCAGCTCGAACCACTCGAAGCCGTCGGAGCTCTCCACCGCGTGGGCCCGGGAGGCGAACCGCTTCTCCAGCACCTCCCGCTGCTCGGCGGGGACGGTCAGCACGTTGATTTTTACTACGCTAGGCACATGACACCTCTCGTCAAACGGGGCCCCGACTGGACCCCTGATCTGGACCATGTGCGCGCAGTGTCCTACATCCGACAGTCAAGGAAGCGTGAGGACGACTCCGCGTCGTCCCCCGAAGCGCAGCGGACCAAGTGCGAGGCGCTGATCACGGCCAAGGGTTGGGACAACGCCGGTCACTTCGCTGACGTGGGCAAATCCGGCTGGGACCCCAAAGTGGTCCGCCCCGCGTTCGAAGAGATGATGTCCGCCGTTCGCGCCGGACACGTAGACGCAGTGGTTGTCTTCTCGCTGTCCCGGCTCACCCGACAGGGCGCCCTCGAAGCGATGCTGATCAACGAGGAACTCGCCAAATACGGCTCTCCTGCCGTATGTGTGGGTGCCCTGAGCTGCCCCGATACGGGAAACACGCCGTCTCCTGTGATCCTTGAGGTGTCTAGGCTCAAGTTGGA
>NZ_JBFAWG010000020.1:0-129377 GCF_040680215.1 Streptomyces sp. NPDC052107 | reverse complement strand
ACGGGATCTTGCCGTCCAACGCCCACTGACGAAGCGTCATCGGGTGTATCCCGAGACGCTTCGCAGCCTTGGACATCCGCAGCAACTCCATGCACAGAACTATACGAGCACAACGCCCGGGATAGCTAATGAAGTTGTTCAGCCTCAAGGAACATAGGGCCGATCTGTTTCGTACCGCCACCGTCGTCGTACCCCTCGGCTCAGGGCCGCCGTCTCGAGTCCGCGGATCTCCTCCTCCGCCACGCTCCCGCCGTTCACCAGCCGGTCGATGACCAGGCCGTCCACGCGGGTCAGCAGTGTCACCGTCCGTTGCTCCGGGTCGGCCACGCCCTGCTCGGCGAGAAAGTCGCACAACGCCTGCCGCGCCAGGTTCTCACGCGGCACAAGGATCTCGCGCAGTTCGAGACGGCGATGGGACACAAGAGCGAGGCGGGCGGCGGCGTGGCGACCTTCGCCCTGCTCGTCCTGGTCCGCCGAACCGATCCCAGGCCGACGCGTCGGCGGGCGGGTGAGGAGACGCAGTTCTACGGACGGTGTTCGCCGCGCTCACCCCGGTGGTGAGGGCGGCAGCAGAAGGCGGGCCCGTGCCGGTGGTCTGTCGGCGCCGTGCTCGCCGCGCCCACCCGCACCGCACACTGCGCTCGCTTCGCGTTGTCGACCATGCGATCGCTGTCGGAAGCCGCGTTGGCCAGGCTCGCGCAGCACACGGTCAGCAAGAGGGCGCCGGCCAGGAAGGGCAGGCTGCGGCCGCCAGGGGGCGGCGCCAGCAGAGCCCGTACTCGCTGGGGCACTTCCCCACCGGTCACGGCCAGCGAGGCGGGACGGGAGGCGCCCGCTGACGCGAGTGCGGCGCGCCCGACCGCGCGGGCGACGACCACGCGGTCGCCGACCTGCGCGGCGGCGTCCTCGTCGGCCCAGCGCTCCAGGACGAAGGCGCCGGTGTCGGCCAGGGGACGCAGCAGCGGGTTCAGGGCAGCCGTGAGCCGCCACAGGCTCAGGAAGAGGTGGTGCCGTCCGCGCAGATGGGCTCGTTCGTGCGCCAGCAGGGCCTCGCGCTCGTCGTCGCCGAGACAGCGCAGCATTCCCCGGGACACCACGATCCGTCCGGGGGTGCCGGGAAGGGCGAACGCCAGGGGCGTGTCGTCGTCGAGCACGGCCAGTTCCGTGTCACCGCGCAGCCCGGCACACTCCCGCCGCGCCCGCGCGACTTGGCGGACCTGGCGGAACGAGGCCACACCCAGCGAGACGACGCTCGCGGCCAGGACGACCGCGCTGGCGGCCGCGACTACGGCGTACACGGGGTCCTCGGCACGCAGCGCGGCCACCGACCAGTGGCCCTCGGCCGCGACCTGCGGAATCTGCGCGATGCCGGTGAACGCCAGCAGGGCGAGCGAGCCGGCCCATCCGGCCGCGGTGACAAGTGCGGCGCAGGCCAGGGACCAGGCGGCGGGGCGCGGGGTGAGCCGCTGGGCCAGACGCGGCGCGAGCAGCGTGAGGACGGCCGTGACGGCGAACGGAACGTAGACGCTGATCAGCACCGGCTCACTGCCTTCGGTCGGAGCGCTCGTGCCGCGGGTCGTGTCCGGACAGCAGTTGGTGCAGCAATTGCTCGTCCCGCGCGGAGAGCTCGGACACGAAGCGGGTGAGCACCGCCTCACGATCCGAACCCTCCTCCAGCAGCGACCGCATTTGCCGGGCCGTGTGCGACGCCTCGTCCCGGACCGGTGTGTAGCCGTATCCGCGGCCCTCCCGGTTCCGTACGAGCATGCCCTTGTCGTAGAGGCGGGACAGGATCGTCAGAACGGTGGTGTACGCCAGGTCGCCGGGCAGTCGCTCAAGGACCTGACGGGCGGTCAGCGGGCAGTCGGCGGCCCACAGTGCGGCCAGCACGTCGCTTTCGAGTTCGCCGCGCGCCCGCCTGCCGGATCCGCCGGCCGCTTCCTCGCCTTTCGGGTCGCTCACCATCCGCCCTTCCTCGCTTTCGTCCGGACAGGCTACCCGGTCGTCTCCTACTAGCTGTAGGAGGCATGCTCCGGGCTTCGAAACGCGATCCACTACATCTTGTAGAGACCCAGGCCCACCGGCTGGCCGATCAGCTGGTCGTCTCGGACACCTGACCGTGCCCGGTCACCAAGCGGCGAGGCCGCCGGCGGGATGCCGGGCCGAGGGGGCGGGCAGGGCGATCACACCGTCTTGACCTGGCCGCCGTCGATGGTGAACTCGGCTCCCGTGATGTTGCCCGCCAGGGGGGAGGCGAGGAAGAGAGCGAGGTCGGCGACTTCGTGCGGTTCGGTGACCCGCCCGGTGGAGATGCCCATGCTCTGCGGCACGACGACATCGATGACTTCCTGCGCGGTGGTGCCGGCCTGGGCCGCCGTGGCGTCGGCGAAGCCACCCGGCGCGGTCCAGAACGGGGTGCGAACCGGCCCCGGGGCGATCGCGTTGACCCGGACGCCCCGCGGTGCGAACTCCTCGGACAGCGACTTGGTCAGACTGGCCAGCGCGGCCTTCGCCGCGGAGTAGTCCACCACCGCGGGGAAGGGCAGGCGCGCGTTGATGGAGCTGATGTTGACGATGGCACCGCCGTCCGCGGCCAGCAGGTGGGGAAGCGCCGCGCGGCTGGTCCGGACCGCGCTGAACAGGGTCAGATTGAAGATGCGCTGCCATTCGGCGTCGTCGATGTCCAGGAAGCTCTGCCGCGGCGTCGCGGCACCCAGGTTGTTGACCAGGATGCCGACCCTGCCGTACTGCTCCACCGCGAGCCGGACGAGTGCGTGCGGTCCGTCCGCGGTGGCGAGGTCGACCGGGACCGCGGTGACGCCGTACTTTTCGTGCAGCCCTTCGAGTTCCGGGGTGATGCTTCGGCTGCCGGCGACGACGTGTACGCCCTCACGGGCGAGGGCGTCGGCGATGGCGAGGCCGATGCCCTTGCTCGCTCCCGTGACGACAGCGACGTTGTCCTTGAGCTGGAGGTCCATGGCGGTCCTTGTTCCGGGTCGGCCCCCTGTACTCACGGTAGGCGGTTGCGGCATCGCCGGCTCAGCAAGCAGGGCTGCCTGGACCGGGCCCGGCTCGCGCACCCCGAACAGGGCCGGGCCCACGGTGAGGGTGCCGTCGGTCAGGGGCCGGCAGCGCACTCCCCCGCCGCCGCGCAGCGCGCGCCGCGCACCGGGGCCGAGGGTGGTGTCCATCCAGGCGCAGGGCCGGGCCGCGCTGCGCACCGCGCCTCCGGCGCGCATGTCGTCGCCGCTGGGTTTCCCCGCCGGCAACGCCTTGTGCGGCTGGTCTTGCCCCGCCCACTCCCTGTGAGCCGACCGCTCTGGCCACGGGGGCGCGCCCAGTGCTGCGGGGAAATCCGAGCGCGACCCGTCAGCGACGTCGACGGGCGTTGAGCCGGGCGGCCTGGCGCGTCAGGTGGTCGCGCTCGGCGAGGTTGGGTGCCTTGTGGGCCGCCTCGGCGTACAGCCGTGCCGCCGTCGCCAGGTCGCCGTCGCGCTCGTGGAGGTACGCCGCCACCGCGGCGTGGCGGGGCAATGAGGCGTCCAGCGCCGCGAGCGCCGCCAGGCCGGCGCGCGGTCCGTCGGCCTCGCCGACGGCGACCGCACGGTTGAGCCGGACGATGGGGCTGTCGGTCAGGCGCGTGAGCTCGTCGTACCACTCGACGATCTGGACCCAGTCGGTCTCGTCGGCGGTGGGTGCGTCGGCGTGGAGTGCCGCGATGGCGGCCTGGGCCTGGAACTCGCCCAGCCGGTCGCGGGCGAGGGCGGCCTGGAGGATCCCGACGCCCTCGGCGATCAACGCCGTGTCCCACCGGCCGCGGTCCTGCTCGGCGAGCGGCACGAGGCTGCCGTCGGGCGCGGTCCGGGCGGCGCGCCGGGCGTGGTGGAGCAGCATGAGGGCGAGCAGCCCCGCCGCCTCGGGGTGGTCGATCGCGGCCGCGAGCTGCCGGGTGAGCCGGATGGCCTCGGCGGCGAGGTCGACGTCGCCGGAGTAGCCCTCGTTGAAGACCAGGTACAGGACGCGCAGCACGGTGGCCACGTCGCCGGGCCGGTCGAGGCGCACGTCGGAGACGGTGCGCTTGGCCCGGCTGATCCGTTGGGCCATGGTCGCCTCGGGCACCAGGTAGGCCTGGGCGATCTGGCGGGTGGTGAGCCCGCCGACGGCGCGCAGCGTGAGCGCCACCGCGGACGACGGCGTCAGCGACGGGTGGGCGCACAGGAAGTAGAGCTGGAGGGTGTCGTCCACGGCGGGCGCGGGACCGGGCGCCGGTTCCTCGTCGACGAGGTCCTCACGCCGGCGGCGTGCGGCGTCCGCCCGCATCGCGTCGAGGAACTTGCGCCAGGCGACGGTGATCAGCCAGCCTTTCGCGTCCCGCGGCGGGTCGGCCGGCCAGACACGCAGTGCCTCGACCAGTGCGTCCTGAACGGCGTCCTCGGCCGCCGCGAAGTCGGCTCCGCGGCGCACGAGGACGGCGAGCACGTTCGGTGTGAGGCTGCGCAGCAGGACCTCGTCCATCGATGAGGTCACTCCGTGACGGTGCACCGCCCGCCCAGGAACGGGCGCAGCTCGAGCCACTCGTGGATCGGCTTCCCGCCGGCCCCGGGGGCGGCCGACAGTTCCGCGGCCAGTTCGAGGGCCCGCTCCCGGCTGTCGACGTCGATCACCATCCAGCCGGCGATGAGGTCCTTGGTCTCGGCGAACGGGCCGTCGGTGACCGGCGGGCGCCCCTCTCCGTCGTACCGCACGAACGTGCCCTCGGGTGCGAGTGCCTGGCTGTCGACGAACTCGCCGGTCTGCTCGAGCCGGGCCGCGAAGTCGCGCATGTACTGCACGTGGGCCGAGATCTCCTCCGGCGTCCACTGCTCCATCGGCACGTCGTTGACCGAAGCCGGAGCGCCGCGGTAGTGCTTCAGCAGCAGGTACTTGGCCATCGTGTCTCTCCTCGTACTGGTGCGACCCATTGTGGTCGCGTTCACCTCGGGGACGGAGCAGGCTGCGGGTTCTCGACATCGCCGTCCGATTTTTTTGGGCTCGAGAGCTTCGAAGATCGGCACCGACCAAGCAGTTGAATCAAGCGGCGGGGGGGTGTCAGTCGGTGGACAAGAGCGCGGCGTCGTGGGCGGGTCTTTCCGTGTCCAACGAACGGCGCCGGGAGCGGGTGCGTGTCAGTCCTCGTCCTTGATCTCGTGGTCTTCGGCGCGGAGCTGGGCGACGGCGGCGTCGAGGTAGCGGGTGTTCCACAGGAGCACGGCATTGACCACGAGGCCCGGACTGGCCGGCTGCTCCTTCGGGCCCTCGCGATACGCCTGCCGGATCCGGCCCCGGCCGCTGTGGCAGATCGCACGGGCCAGGCGGTGGTGGGACTCCCGCACGGTGAGCTGCCGGT
Organism: Streptomyces sp. NPDC052107; assembly: GCF_040680215.1. Taxonomy (NCBI): domain Bacteria; kingdom Bacillati; phylum Actinomycetota; class Actinomycetes; order Kitasatosporales; family Streptomycetaceae; genus Streptomyces; species Streptomyces sp. NPDC052107. The sequence continues at coordinate 123,991 of NZ_JBFAWG010000020.1, read as the reverse complement.
TCATCAGACGGCGGAAGGTGTCGTCGCCCGGGTCGACAAGGGCGAGCAGATGCATGGTCTCGTCGATGCGGCCGTACTCGGCGAACGCCTGCCCCAGCGGGGTGTGACGGCCCTCGCGGCCGTGGGTCTTGAGGCGCTTCAGGTTCACCTGTTGCGGGCGATGGCCTCCAGCGGCCCGTACCCGGCGGCCGGCGATGTACAGACCGAAGGCCATGTCGGAGTACGAGGCGTTGTCCGTGGTCTTGACGGGGACGACGAAGCGCAGGCGGTCGACGGAGGCGAGCAGCCCGCCACCCCACATCTGGGCCAGTTCGATGCGGGCCTGGGGGGATCAGCGCGGCGTTCGCCACGGCGATGGTTTCGGCGCGCAGGCAGTTCTGGTCGACGTGGGACCGGCGCGAGCGGGTCAGCGCCTTGTTCGTCGGGTCGATGACCGGGATCGGGCCGATGTTGCGGCTCTGCGAGACCAGCGGCTCTGCCCCCGGCGCCCTCCCGCGGCAGCGGGACCCCTCGGGCCGTAACGTGCGCATGCCACCGCCGAAAAGAAGTTGCCCGGGCTGCCGCACTGCCGCCACGATCAGCGCATGACCTCGCTGACCGCCTTCCTGCCGTCGACCGCCGCCGACCGATCGGTGAGCGGCCGACAGCAGCGCGGCCCACGGCGGAGGCCTACGCCCGCGCACGCATGACCGCGGCGCTGGTCGCGGGGCTTCTCGCGGGCTACGGCATCGCCGTGCCCGTGGGGGCCGTCGGGACGTATCTGGTGGCGTTGACCGCTCGGACCTCGTTGCGGATCGGCGCGTGTGCCGCGCTGGGGGTCGCGACGGCGGACGGCCTCTACGCGCTGATCGCCGTGCTCGGAGGCTCCGCGCTGACGCACGCCGTCGAGCCGATCGTGCGGCCCCTGCGCTGGGTCGCCGGCGCGGTGCTCGTCGTGCTGGCGGTCCGCGGCGCCTCAACGGCGATCTCCCACTACCGCACTCCACGGACGGTCTCCCGGACCGGCGAGACTCCCCTCCGGCCTGCCCGGGCCTTCGTGGGGCTGTGGGGCGTCACGATGATGAACCCCCTCACCGTGATCTACTTCGCGGCTCTGGTCCTGGGCAGCCAGACCTCGGCAGCACCGGACCACCTCGCACGGGCCCTGTTCGTCCTGTCCGCCTTCGCGGCATCGGCCAGTTGGCAACTCCTCCTGGCCGGCGGCGGAGCCTTGCTCGGCCGGCTCCTGACCGGCAGCCGGGGGCGGCTCCTCACAGCCCTGGCATCCAGCGCCGTAATGTCGGCACTCGCCCTTCGCATGCTCTTCACACACGGCCTCTAGGGCCAGGGCGTCCGTTTGCGCAGCGCGTCTCACGGTCGGGCCTGACGTCCGCGCAGGTTCGCATCCTGCCGTCTCCGCCTGATTCCTGCCCTCTCCGCCTGATCGTGCCCCGTGCCGGGTGTGCCCGGCGCGGGGTCAGTCGGCCGCGAAGGTCTTCAGCCGGTCCAGGGAGCCGTTGAAGCGGTCGTGGTCGCCGACGGTCTGGCCGGAGGACGTGTACTGCCACATGGTGTACGAGGACCAGCCGGACGGAAGCGTTCCCGCGGTCGAGGCATAGCGGGCGATCCACAGCGGGTTGCCGCCGAAGCCGGCGTAGTCGCCGGTGCACTGCGTCCACCAGCTGGTCGCCGTGTAGATGACGGCGTCCCGTCCGGTGCGGGACTTGTAGCGGTTCAGGAAGTCGCGGATCCAGCCGACCATGCCGCTCTTGGACTTGCCATAGCAGGCGTCGCCGTACGGGTTCCACTCGATGTCGAGCGCGCCCGGCAATGTCCTGCCGTCAGCGGACCAACCGCCGCCGTGCGCCAGGAAGTAGTCGGCCTGCGTGGCACCGTCGGCCGAGTCCGGGGTGGCGAAGTGGTACGCCCCGCGGACCATGCCCACGCTGTACGGGCCGTCGTACTGCTGGTTGAAGTAGGGATTGGTGTAGGACGACCCCTCGGTGGCCTTCGCGTACGCCCAGGTGGCTCCGTCGCCCCACAGGCCCGGCCAGTCGACGTCACGCTGGTGGCTGGAGACGTCGACTCCCTCGGTCTGGCTCCCCCGGGTGGTGGCCGAGTCGTAGGGACCGCGTCCGTCATGGGCCAGGACGCCCATGCCCATGTACGCGCTGCCGCGCGGGGGTATGTCCGGGGCCGAGTCGGACCGGGCCGTGGCGGTGGACAGGGCAAGGAGGAGGCCGGTCAGGGCGCCTGTGAGGGCCAGGCGTGAGCGGCCGCGCTGAAGGTATTTGGAGCTTCGCACGGAAACCATCTGACCCGCGGTAGGGCCGTACCGCACTCCGGGTACCGCCAACGAAGCCATCTTCGGCCGCGCTTGGTCCGTATGGGTGGCCCCCGGGTGGCGTACGGGCCGGTCGTGGGCGTCATCCGGGGGTGTGTCCCACGACCGGCCCTGGCCGGATCAGCCGTCGATGCGGTGCTGGGTCCAGAAGGAGGTGAGGTCGGTGCTCGTGGCGGCCTGGGCGGCGGCCTTGAACTCGGCCGTGGTGGACACGCCGTACCAGTGGGCGGTCGCGTAGTCCTTCAGCAGCTTGGCCATGGCGGTGTCACCGAGGACGCGGCGCAGGTCGTGCAGAGCGCACTTGCCGTAGCCGTAGACGACGGTGGAATAGCGGGAGGAGTGTGCGTCCCAGTAGGCCATGGAGTCGGTGATCTTCTCGGCACTGGAGGCCCAGGAGACGCTGCTCCAGCAGTTGCTGCCGGTCTTGCCGAGGGCGAGGTCGGTGGCGTAGTCCGTGAACGCCTCGTCCAGCCAGGGGCTGTCGTACTCGTCGTCGCCGACGATGCCGTACCACCACTGGTGGCCGATCTCGTGGGTGAGTGCGGTGGTGCTGACCACGTCCAGGACGAATCCCGGGTACTCCATACCGCCGAACCAGTAGTTGTTGTCGATCACGGCGTCCAACTCGCCGTAGGGATAGGCGCCGAAGCGGGCCGCGTGGGCGTCCACCGCGCTCTTGGCGGTGCTGAGCATGGACTGGGCGCTGGAGGAACTGATGCCCGAGACCGAGTAGACGTTCACCGCGACACCGGCCGCCGAGGTACCGGAGATCTTGGTGAAGGGCCCGGCGGCCCAGGCGAAGTCACGCACCTGGGACGCGGTCGCCGTCGTGACCGTACGGCCGCTGGAACCGGGCGTGTCGGTGGAGGTGCCCGTGGCCGGGACCAGCAGGCCGCTGGGGTGGTCCAGGGTCACCTTGAAGTCGGCGGCCAGGGAGTAGAACGACTCGCCGTTGTCCGTGTACGGGTCGAGGTGCCAGCCGGCGCTGTCGCGGACCGCGAGCACGGGCAGGGCGTTGCCGATGAAGCTGTAGGCACCGTCGTGGCCGAACCGGTCGGCGCCGCTGGGCACGGTGATGCCGAGGTCGAAGCCGATGGTGGCGCTCTGGCCCTGGGCGAGCGGGGCCGGCAGAGCGATCTTGAGCGCGGTGCAGTCCACGGAGGGCGCGCCCGCGGTGCCGCCGGTCACGTTCGTGACCCGGATCGGCATGGCGTCGCAGGTGCCGTGGTAGTTGTCCCACAGTCTCAGATAGACCTCGTTCAGCGCGGTGGCGGAGGCATTGCCGAAGGTCACGCTCTCGTGCCCGGTCCAGACCGTGCCGCTCGTGTCGCCGCTGAGATTCACTGTGTACGAGGGCGAGGCCGGGGTGCGCGTGGAATCGCCCGGCGGTGGCGCGCTGCCGCCCGAGGTGTTGAGCGCGATGTCGTCGAGGACGAAGCTCGTCTGGAGGCTGGAGTCCTCGGTGCCGGTGAAGGAGAGAGTGACGGTCTGCCCGGCGTACGCCGACACGTCGACCGACTTCTGGACGTACCCGGTGTTGTCGTCGAGGTTCGAGTAGGTGGCCAGCGTCGTGCTGCCGATCTTGGCCGTGAGCTTGTCGTACGCGACGGAGGAGGTCGTCTCGTCCGTGTCGATGTGCAGCCAGAAGGTGAGGGTGGCCGCATCACACCCGGCCGGGATGGTGACGCTCTGGCCCAGGGTGTCCGTATGGGTGCTGCCGACGCCGTCCAGCCAGGCGTAGGAGCTGCCGCCGTGGGCGGTCTGTCCGGAGCGGCTGGTGATGACGGTGGAGGAGGACGTCGACCAGGGCGACGTCCCGCTCTCGAAGCCGCCGTTGCCGACGACCTGCGCCGGAGTACAGGCGGCGGGTGCCGCGGCCGACCGGGCCGCGGCGGGCGTGCCGGGGAGCACGAGGGCGGCCACCACGGCGACGGTGACCGCACCGGCGCCGAGGACCTTGTGGGGGGTCGATCTCACACGCTACTCCTTTGCGGCGGCCGGGGTTCCCGGCCTGCTCGATGACCACCGGCCGGCTGGGGTACGCCGGGGCGGCCGCTGACGGGGCTTGCGCGATCGCTGCACCGAGAGGTGCGCCGCGCCCTTATGGGGTCAGGGCGCGGGATGCCGGACTTTCGAGAGAGTGCCAGATTTGACCGGACCATGCCAGAAGCGTGGCGGCGCTTTGCGCGAAGGTGCCGGTCAGGCGGTGCGCAATGTCACGAAGACCGCCGTCAGCGCGGTGCCCTGCGGGTCCTGCCAGCCGCGCGCCACATGACCGACCGCTCCCGCGGGGCACAGCGGCGGGTTCTCGGCGACGGGGTTCAGGACCCGGTGGACGTGGAGGACCGTGCCGTGCGGTGCGGGGATGCGCGTGCCCTCCTGGTCGTCGGCCGGCTCGGGGGCGAAGCCGTCCAGGGCGAAGGGGGCGCCGGTGCAGGAGCGGATCACCTCGGGGTCGGGGGCGCCGTCGACGCTCTGGGCCTGCGCCTGGGCCCTGCCCTGGATCAGCGACAGCAACTCGGCGACCAGCACCGGGTCGTGGCAGCCGTCGTACACCCAGCGCTTGCCCAGAACGCCGTGCTCCAACGTGCCCACCAGTGCGCGCTCCGCCCCCTGCAGCGGCGCGCCGCGATAGGTCAACGGGACCATGTAGGCGGTCGGTACGGGGGCGGAGGTGTCGGTGGCCACCATGAACTCGATGCCGACCTCGCCCTCCGGGTCGTCCAGCCGGAAGCCGCCGGACTTGGTCAGCACCGGGGCGTGCGGGCCGCCGCGGTACCAGGGGCGCGAGGGCAGCCAGCCGGTGAGCAGCTCCAGCTTCGTGGGCCTGAGCGTGGTGTGGTGGATGACGGCCATACCGGCGGGGCTCCTCCGTGGTGCGGATGCTGACCCGCATCAGCTTCGCACATCGTGCCCGCAGGTCACCCGCGCGCCCCAGTCGGCAACGGGCTCAACTCGGACCGGGAATCACGCGGTCCGCCACGGGCAGGCCCCCGACGGTCGGTGCCGCGCACCGGACCGGGCGACTCATCACGGGTGTGCGAGTGACTGCTGCTCGGTCAACAGCCACTTTCCGGAGGCGCGTTGGAAGGCAAGCCCGCCGCTCACCTTCTTGCCGTCGGCCCCTGTGGAAACCCGTGGATGCCCGGACCGGCAAGGGCGTCGTCGTCCGGAATGTCGAGCGGGCAGATCCCCCAGTCCCGTGCGATGACCATGACGTCCTGCTCGTCCGGCATGGCGGCGTGCCACTCGTCCCAGTCGGACTCCTCCCACTCCTCCCAGCCGTCCTCGAGCCAACGCGTCCCGACCCCCGACTCCCGCTCGACACAGGTGGGTTCGCCGAGATGGAGAGGCACGTCGCCGTGTGCGCCGTGAAAGCAGTAGGCCCGGACCAGCCGGCCCTCCTGCACCTTGGCCCAGGCGTGGCAGTCGCCGACCCGGTCCGTGCTGAAGAACTGCAGGTCGCCGAGGCGGGCCGCGAGGGCGAGCAGCCAGTCGGGAAAGCCCGGGCCTCCGGGACCAGGACCCGGGGTGAGATCGATACGGCCGTGGGCGAGGGTCCAGCCGTCGACGGGACCGGCGACGTGGGCGCCCTCGCGGTAGGCGGCCGCGGTGCCCTCGGTCCAGCCGACCTCGTGCCGACCGACCAGTCCGAGCGCGTCGGCGACGTCCACCACCGTGGCACCGCGCACCGCGAGCCAGGACGTCTTGTACCCGAACCCCATGACCTGCTCCCCAACAGCGCCTGAACTCATTGCTTCCCGCTTCTGGTCCGCGAGACCTACCGGACGGTATACAGGCCCAGTCGAATGCGCGAGGGCCGCTCTGCGGAGCCGGCACCGTGCGATGAACCGGCCTCAGGGGGAGGATCCATGGCGAACGGCACAGGTGCGGCGGGCGGGGCGAGAGGCAGGCGGGGAGCCGCCGTAGTGGGGGCGGCGCTGGGCGGTTGCGTCCTTGTCGCGGCCGCCACGGCACCGGCCTCCGCGCACTCCGCGGGACACGGACACGGCATCGACTACGTCGCCCTCGGCGACTCCTACACCTCGGGCCCCGGCATCCCGCAGCAGGTGGACGCCAACTGCGCCCGCTCCGAACACAATTATCCCTCGCTGGTGGCGGACGGGCGCCAGGTGAGCACCTTCGAGGACGTCAGCTGTGCCGGAGCGACGACCGCCGAGATGTGGCAGGCGCAGGGCACCAACGCGCCCCAGCTCGACGCCGTGCGCCGGGACACGGACCTGGTGACCGTGCAGATCGGCGGCAACGACGTCGGCTTCGGCCCGATCATCAACACCTGCGCCCACCTGGCCGCCCAGGACCCGACGGGCAACCCCTGCGAGCGCTCGTACAAGGCGTCCGGCTACGACCAGTTGGCCCTCGCGATCGCACAGGCCGCGCCGAAGGTAGACCGGGTGCTGCGGGCCGTGCACACGAGGGCGCCGCACGCGCGCGTGGTCGTCGTCGGCTACCCGGACCTGCTGCCCGACGACGGAAGCGGCTGCTTCCCGCAAGTCCCCTTCGCGCAGAAGGACTTCCCCTACCTCCGCGACACCGAGAAGCGGCTGAACCTGATGCTGCGCCTGGTGGCCGGGGTGAACCGGGCCGAGTACGTGGACACTTACGGCCCCACGGTCGGCCACGACATGTGCAAGGCACCCGCGGACCGCTGGATCGAACCCCTCCAGCCGGCGGCGCCCGCCGCCCCGGCACACCCCAACGCCAAGGGAGAGCAAGCCATGGCGCAGGCGGTACTGAACAGGCTGGAGGACGGCCGCGGCCGCGACTGATCGGGCCGTGGCCTGGCACTGTGGCTGGGCCGGGCTCCCTGACAGAAGGGCTCCGGGGCCAAGCCGGACTCCATGGCAGGGCCGGGAACCCCGTGGCTGGGCCGGACTCCTCGCCGGGGTGGGAGTCCCGGCCAGGCCGGCCCCCGAGAGCGCACCGGAACCCCAGGGCCGGGCCGGACTCCTGGCAGGCGCCGAGCTCCGCGGTCCGGGCCGGACCCGTGCCAGGGCCGGACCGCGCCCCGGGTGCCGCCGGCCCCAGTGCGCCGCCAGGGTCGACGCCGCGTGCCGGGCCGCCCTCGGCACCTGCCGCCGGGCCGGCACGCGCGCCGGGTCGGCCCGGCCCCGTCGCCGAGGCCGCCCGCAGCCGCCTCAGCCGTCGAGCGCGCCCAGCACCACCGCCTGGGCCTCCTCCTGCACCCGGGCGAGGTGGTCGGGGCCGAGGAAGGACTCGGCGTAGACCTTGTACACGTCCTCGGTGCCCGAAGGGCGGGCCGCGAACCAGGCGTTCTCCGTGGTGACCTTGATGCCGCCGATCGCGGCGCCGTTGCCGGGTGCCTCGGTCAGGACGCCCGTGACGGCCTCTCCGGCGAGCGCGTCGGCGGTGACCTGGGCCGGTGACAACTTGCCGAGCAGCGCCTTCTGTTCGCGGTTCGCGGGCGCGTCGATGCGGGCGTAGGCGGGTTCCCCGAAGCGGGCCGTCAGGTCGGCGTAGTGCTCCGAGGGGGTCCGGTCCGTGACGGCCGTGATCTCGGAGGCGAGCAGGGCCAGGATGATGCCGTCCTTGTCGGTGGTCCACACCGAGCCGTCGCGGCGCAGGAAGGAGGCGCCGGCGGACTCCTCGCCGCCGAAACCGATGGCACCGCCGACCAGTCCGTCCACGAACCACTTGAACCCGACCGGAACTTCGACCAGTTGACGGCCGAGGTCGGCGGCGACCCGGTCGATCATCGTGGAGGAGACCAGCGTCTTGCCGATGCCGGCGCCGGCGGGCCACTGGTCCCGGTGGCGGTACAGGTAGGAGATGGCGACCGCGAGGTAGTGGTTGGGGTTCATCAGACCGGCGTCCGGCGTGACGATGCCGTGCCGGTCGGCGTCGGCGTCGTTGCCGGTGGCGATGCGGAACCGGTCGCGCTGCTCGATGAGGGAGGCCATCGCGTACGGCGAGGAGCAGTCCATGCGGATCTGGCCGTCCCAGTCCAGCGTCATGAACCGCCAGGTGGGATCGGTGTGCGGATTGACCACGGTGAGGTCGATGCCGTGCTGTTCGGCGATGCGCCCCCAGTAGGCGACGGAGGCCCCGCCGAGCGGGTCGGCGCCGATGCGCACGCCGGCCGCGCGGATCGCGTCCAGGTCCAGCACGCTCGGCAGATCGCCGACGTACGCGCCGAGGAAGTCGTACCGCCGCGTCGTCTCCGCGGCGAGGGCCCGCGCGTACGGCACCCGGCGTACGTCCTTCAGGCCGCCGGTGATGATCTCGTTGGCCCGGTCCTGGATCCAGGAGGTGGCGTCGGAGGCCGCCGGGCCGCCGCTCGGCGGGTTGTACTTGAAGCCGCCGTCGGCGGGCGGGTTGTGGGAGGGGGTGACGACCACGCCGTCGGCGAGGCCGGAGGTGCGTCCCCGGTTGTGGCCGAGGATCGCGTGCGAGACGGCGGGGGTGGGCGTGTAGCCGTCGGCACTGTCGATGAGCACGGTGACGCCGTTGGCCGCGAACACCTCCAGCGCGGTGACCTTCGCGGGCTCGGACAGGGCATGGGTGTCGGCGCCGAGGAACAGCGGGCCGTCGGTTCCCTGTGCCGAGCGGTACTCGCAGATGGCCTGGCTGGTGGCGGCGATGTGGTCCTCGTTGAAGGCGCTCGCCAGGGACGAACCCCGGTGCCCGGAGGTGCCGAACGCCACCCGCTGCGCCGGGTCGGCCGGGTCCGGGTGCAGTGCGTAGTAGGCCGTGACCAGCCGGGCCACGTCGACAAGGTCCTCGGGACCGGCCGGCCGGCCGGCTCGCTCGTGCGCCATGAGTCCGTTCCTCCGAGTCGTCGGATCGATCGCTCACCGCCCATCTTTCCTCGTCAGGGCCCTGACACGCGAGTGGGCACCGCCCTATGATCCAGTGCTCCGATCTTCGTGCCGTGCTGCCGCCCGTGCAGAACGCTCTCCACAGACAGGTCTTCTTCCGTGACCGCATCCGCCGCCCAGGCTCCTTGGTTCCTCGCTCGTTGCGCTCAGTTCGCCGTGGCAGTGGCGGCCGGCGGCGAACTGGTCCGGGCGCTGACGGCCCGTGCTCATCTGCTGCATCCGGCGACGACCACGGCCTCCGATTTCGGGCGGGTGTCGATGATCTTCGTGTACGTGGCAACGGCGGCGATCGTGTTGTTCCTGGTGTGGTTCGCCCGCTGCCGGCGCAACGCCGAACTGGTCTCGCCCGGCCGGGTTCCCGGTTCCGTCACCTGGGCCGTCCTGGCCTGGCTGATACCGGTGTTCAACCTCTGGGTGCCTCGCGGGCTGGTGCAGGACGTCCACCGCGCGAGCGCGCCCGACGGCGCCGGACCGGGCCGCTCGGACGCCCTCGTGAACGCCTGGTGGGCGGCCTGGATCGGACATACGGTGCTGTCCGTGGCGGGCGCGCAGCTGGGCGGCGGCACCTCGCTGCCGCTGCTCGTGGCGGCCGAGGCCCTCGACCTCCTGGCCGCCGTCCTGGCGATCGTCCTGATCGAGCGCATCACAGCGCGGCAGGCCGCTGGGCTGCGGTCCGTGACTTCGGTGCCCGCGCCCGCCGGCCTGCCGCACGCCTCGTAGCGGCCGCAGGTCAGCCGATGTGGTAACTGTCCCCGTACACCTTCCAGTCGAGGGGGGTGTTCAGGTCGAGGTTGCCCTTGCGCAGGAAGACCCGCTGCTCGGTGTCGACACGGCTGGTGTCGCTGTGCGCCTCCTCCTGCTTCATGGCCCAGACCCGGGCGTCGAGGAAGGCGTTGAGGTACGTGGTCTCGTCGCCGCCCTGCGCCGGCGGCTCGGCGCTGCGCAGGGCGCGCCCCCGGATGTTGCGGAAGCTGGTCGGGTCGTCGCCGTCGCCGTGCATGACGATGGCGTCGTAATAGCAGAACTGGCCGAGGGTGCGCAGGCCGTCGGCCTTGCCCTGGGCGACCGCCGGGTTGAAGTAGACGCGGTCGCGCTCGTCGTTCTGGCACTGCTGGAACACGGTGTCCTGGGCGGCCTTGCGCCAGTCCTTGGGGTAGTTGGGGTCGAGGCCGCTGTGGGAGTCGGTGCCGTCGACCTTGCGCAGGGCGGGCAGGTACTTGGCGAGGACGTTGCCGGGCTTGCGGTCGGCGTACAGCTGGACCAGGTCGAGCATGTCGCCGGTGCCGGAACAGAAGCCGATGATGCCGGCGGTGTAGCCGCGGCCGTCGCCGATGTCCTCGATGTACTTGTACTGGGCCTTCCAGTCGAGCGAGGAGTTCTCCGCGCTCGACACCAGTTCCATGGCGATCTCCTTCTTCGCCGGGTCGTCGAGGCCTGACGCCGCGGCCGGGGCGGCGGTCGCCCGCTGGGAGGCGAGCAGGGCGCCGGAGGCGACGCCGGCGCCGAGCAGGGCGACGACTGTCCGGCGGGATATGCGGGCGGGGGTTGCGGTCTCGCGGTCTGCGTTCACCACAGGGCTCCAAGCGGGAGTGGGGGGTGGGTAGTTGGTCCGTGCTGATCCGTGTCCAACATTGGTAGGAAAGTTTCCTATCAAATATGCGACAGCTCGGTAACCAGGCTCGCGAGAAGTTCGTACGATCGAACGAGGGCTGGATCGGAAAGGCGCGCCTCAGGTGCGCCGCGCGCTGTCCCGCTGCTGCACGAAGGTGTACAACTCCCGGGACACGGCGATCAGTTCGCCCCGCTCCTCGCGCGAACCGACCATCGGCCGGGAACCCCTGAGCGGCACCTGGGCGGTCTCGGGCAGGAACTTCACCGTCAGCAGGCCGATGGCCCCGGCCAGCATCAGGTAGTAGGCCGGCATCAGGTCGTCGCCGGTGGCCGTGACCAGCGTGGCGGTCACCAACGGGGTGGTGCCGCCGAAGGCGGAGACGGCGAAGTTGAAGCCGATGCCCGTCGCCGCGTAACGGACGGCGGTCGGGAACAGGGCGGGCAGCGTGGCCGCGCTCGGTGCGGCGAAACACGCCAGCAGGGTCGCCAGCAGCAGCACACCGAGGATCGGCGGCCAGGTGCCGTGCGCCTTGATCAGCTGGAAGGCGGGAACGGCCAGCACGATCAACGCCGCGGCGGCCACGGCGTAGCCGGCCGCCGGCCGACGCGGTCGCTGAGCCGGCCGATGAAGGTGATCAGTACGACGATCCACAGCATGCCGACGAGCACCAGGAGGTCCGCGGAGCCGCTGGAGCGGTGCAGCGTCTCGGTCTGGTAGGTCGGCAGATAGCCGGTGACCATGTAGTTGGTGACGTTGTGCAGCAGCACCAGACCCACGCAGACGAGCAGTTCCGCCCAGTGGCTGCGGATGATGTCCTTGAAGTCGCTGCGCGCCGATTCCTGCGCCAGGGCCTTCTCGTGTTCGTCCAGCTGCTGCTGGAAGGCCGGGGACTCCTCCAGCTTGAGTCGCATGTAGAGGCCGATCACGCCGAGCGGTCCGGCGATCAGGAACGGGATGCGCCAGCCCCGGGACAGCATCTGGTCATCCGTCAGGGAGAGGTTGAGCACGGTGACCAGGACCGAGCCGAGGGCGTAGCCGACGAAGGTGCCGAAGTCGAGCCAGCTGGAGAGGAAACCGCGCCTGCGGTCCGGCGAGTACTCGGCCACGAAGGTGGTCGCGCCGCCGCACTCCCCGCCGGTGGCGAAGCCCTGGACCATGCGGGCCGGCAAAAGCAGCACGGGCGCGGCGATGCCGATCGCGCCGTACCCGGGAATGACACCGATGGCGAAGGTGCCGACCGCCATCATGATCAGGTGGTGGCAAGCACCTTCTGCCGGCCGATCCGGTCGCCCAGCGGTCCGAAGAACAGGCCGCCGAGCGGCCGGACCACGAAGGCGGCGGCGAAGGTCGCGAACGAGGAGATCACCTGCGCGGCCGGGGAGGCGCCGGGGAAGAACACCTTGCCGATGATGGCGGCGAGGTAGCTGTAGACACCGAAGTCGAACCACTCCACGCAGTTCCCGAGCGCGGAGGCGCCCACGGCGCGCCGGAGCAGCGGCCGCTCGACGACCTGCACGTCGTCCTTGCCGAACGCCCGTCGGTTACGGCGGAGCCGGCGGGTCAGCTCCTCGCGGACCTGACGGGGCAGCTGTACCACGGCCTGGGGCGTGCGCGGGCCGCCCCGGCCCAACCGGCACCGCTCACGAGCGCCTCCTCCGGTCGACCCACCGGTCACCGCCTGCCCCGATGACCGATTCAGAAACGGAACCGCTCAATCCCATCCGGTACGGCGGTTGGACTTGCGCGGCGCGCGGGCGCAGGGTGGACGGGCCCTTCCGCACACGGAGGGGCGACTCCTACGGCACCACTCGGAGAGAACCCGATGACCCACGTCGCGGACCCCACACGCTACGACGGCACCATGCACTACCGGCGCACCGGCCGCTCGGGGCTGGACCTGCCCGTCCTGTCCCTGGGCTACTGGCACAACTTCGGCGACGACCGCGCCTTCGAGACGCAGCGCGAGATCGCCCTGCGCGCCTTCGACCTCGGGATCACGCACCACGACCTGGCCAACAACTACGGCCCGCCGTACGGCGCGGCCGAGCTGAACTTCGGCCGCCTGCTGAAGCGCGACCTCGCGCCGTACCGGGACGAGCTGGTGATCTCCACCAAGGCCGGCTGGGACATGTGGCCCGGTCCCTACGGGCAGGGCGGCGGCTCCCGGAAGTACGTGCTGGCCTCGCTCGACCAGTCGCTGCGCCGGATGGGCGTGGACTACGTGGACATCTTCTACTCCCACCGGCTGGACGCGACCACGCCGCTGGAGGAGACGATGGGGGCGCTGGACACGGCCGTACGCCAGGGCAAGGCGCTGTACGTCGGCATCTCCTCCTACGACGCCGAGCGCACCCGGCAGGCGGCGGCGATCCTGCGGGAGCTGGGCACTCCGCTGCTGATCCACCAGCCGTCGTACAGCATGCTCAACCGCTGGATCGAGACGGACGGTCTGCTGGACGCGGCCGAGGAGGAGGGATTTGGAGTCATCGGCTTCACGGCCCTCGCCCAGGGCCTGCTGACCGGCCGGTACCTGGACGGCGTGCCGCAGGACTCGCGGGCGGCCCGTGGTACGTCCTTCGACGCCTCCTGGCTGACGGACGACATGCTGCGGCGACTGCGCGCCCTGAACGACATCGCGGCGCGGCGCGGTCAGACGCTGGCGCAGATGGCGCTGGCGTGGGCGCTGCGCGACGAGCGGGTGACGTCCCTCGTCATCGGGGCCTCCCGCACCGAGCAGCTGGAGCAGAACGTCGCCGCGCTGGAGAACCTCCGGTTCGACGCGGAGGAGCTGGCCGAGATCGACAAGTACGCGACCGACGGCGGTGTGGACCTGTGGCGCGAGGCGCGGCTGGGGCAGCTGGGGTGATGGAGGCCGGGCGGTGCCGGCGGAAAGCGGAATTCGGTGACAATCGTCACAGACATTCGGAATAAAGCAGACATAATGGATGTCATACAGACAGCGTTGTCAGGGCGGACGACGGCGCCCTCGTGTTCTCCCATGACTTCCAAGGAGCCGCTCCCCCTATGGCACACGGAGCCCACCGCAGCCCCCTTCTGTCTCCCCGCCCCGACCTGAGCCTCGCCCGCGACTGCGAGGTGTGCCTCGGCTGGGGCACCGTCGTCACCCGCGACGGGGACCACGAACTGTGCCATATGTGCCAGGGCGTGTCCGACGACGACGGCTCCGTCCGCTCCCACTCGTAGTTCCCGCACCCCTGCCCCCCACCCGGGCCCGTCCGGAACCGGCGCGCTGATCGCCGCGACGTACCGTGGAGACATGGCCGCCCCTCCGCTTCCGGGTCCACTCGCGCATCTGGCGCCGCTGCTCGGCCACTACGGCTACTGGGCCGTGGGGGCCCTGGTCCTGGTGGAGGACTTCGGAGTGCCCGCACCCGGCGAGACGATCCTGCTCGCGGCGGGGGTGTACGCCGGCGCGGGGCGGCTGAACGTCGTGGCCGTGGCGGTCATCGCGTTCGCCGCGGCCGTCGTCGGGGACAACATCGGCTATGGGGTCGGCCGGCTCGGCGGGCGGACCTTCGTGCACCGGTGGGGGCGGTACGTCTTCCTGACGCCGAAGCGGTTCCAGGCGGCCGAGGAGTTCTTCGGCCGGCACGGCGGCAAGATCGTGACCGTGGCCCGGTTCATCGAGGGCCTGCGCCAGGCCAACGGCATCATCGCCGGCACCACGGGCATGCGCTGGCGCCGTTTCCTCGCCTTCAACGCGCTGGGCGCGGCCCTGTGGGTCGGTCTGTGGACGACCCTGGCCTACCTCGTGGGCAGCCACATCACGGCCGTCTACGACGAGATCGCGCGGTACCAGCTCTACGTCCTCGTCGCCGCCGGCGTGCTGATCGCCGCCCTCGTCGTACGGCACCTCGTACGGCGGCGCCGCGAGGCCTGACCCGCCCCGCTCAGCCGCCCCCGGAGCCCTGGGCGTGCAGGTACCTCCAGCGCGCCTTGCACCACGGTGCGCCGGTACCAGGACCGTCATGCGGCCAGGTCATGGGCCAAGCCGTCCAGGTCGGCCTCCTGACCGGGGTGCGGCCATGCCCCGGGTTCGACGCGGTGCAGCGTGATCACTCCGTTGCAGTCGCCGCCGCCCGTCGTCATCGGCACGCTGTGCAGCGCGCGGCTGCCCACCGCCAGCGCCGCGCGGCCCACCGGGTGACCGGCCAGATCGGGATCCGCGGCCACGTCCGCCACGATCACCGGGCGGCCCTAGGCCAGTTCCCGCGCGCACACCGCGGGCGCGCCACCAGCGCGAGGCAGTCGCGGTAGGCGGCGTCCAGTGCGTGGTGGGCCTCCAGCGCGAGCGCCTCGTCCTGCACCTTGTCGGTCAGATGGATCTCGGCCGCGTCGGCGCCCCCCAGCGTCACCACCGCGTACAGGGCCGCCCTCAGCACCTGCCGCCGGTTCCGGGGGTCGACCGGGCCGGCCTGCGGCAGTCCCAGGGCGGGCGGCGGGGTGCGCCGGCGTCCGGGGAACCACAGCTCTTCCGTCAGCGGCGCGGGCGCGGTCACCACGGCCGAGGCCACCACTCGCAGCGGCACGTTGTACTGCTGGGAGGCCGCGCGCAGCAGGGCGAAGGCGTCGGCCGGTGCGGTCAGGGAGTAACGGGCGATCAGGATGCCCTGGGCGATGCCGATGATCCCGCTCGTGCGGGCCTTGGCCCGCAGGCTGGACCTCGCCGCGGGTGTCCTCGGCCTGGTACGGCTCGGTCTGCGGGGTCCGGCTCGCGCGCACCCTGCTCATGGTGGCGAGGGCCCCCTCCAGACTCGGGTACAGGCGGATGCCCGGCAGGGGTGTCGTCGTGAGCACGCGGCGGACCTGAGGGGTGGCTCCGGTGACCAGGACGGGTCCGGCGGCGCGGTGCCGGGTGTGGACGTCGAGGGTGTGCACCGCCGTGCTGCTCACGTGACGCACACCAGACAAGTCCAGGACAAGCCGCGGGCCCCGTTCGTCGGCCCGCCTCAGCCTCAGGTCCAGCTCACGGCCGAACACTCCGGCACCGTGGGCGTCGAGAGTCCCCGACAGTCGCAGCACCACCACCTGCTCGGTCACCGGCTGCACGGTGACGGTGGCTTCTCCTGTCACAGGGCCTCACCTGGGGAGCTTCGACGTGTCCGGGCCTCCGGTCGCCGCCCACTCCGACGTTCAGGGCGAGGTGCGCGTGGGCCGGGCCTTCGCCGCGTGGCCGTCCCCCGCCTGCCGGGTGTCGTCGTCGGCGCGCTCGTGGCCGCCGCGCAGGGCGGAGGCGAGCGCGGAGACCAGGGCCATGCCCGCGGCCACACCGAAGACGATGGTCAGGCCGTGGTGGAAGGGCCCGGAGACCAACTCCGGGAAGAAAGTGTGGCCGGTCAGGTCGGCCCGCTGGGCGGCGGTCAGATGGTCCAAGGTGCCGCTGTCGCCGAGCAGGTGGCCGATGGGGTTGTTGCCGAGGAACGTGGCGAACAGGGTGCTGACGGGCGGCAGTGAGGCCACCTCGTGCGCGGTCGAGGCGGGCACGCCGTGCGCCTGGAGTCCGCTGCCGAGCGTCTTCGGCAGGGTGCTCGCGAGGCCGGAGACCATCAGCGAGAAGAAGACGCCGATGGACAGGGCCGTGCCGGAGTTCTGGAAGGTGGAGCGCATCCCGGACGCCACACCCCGGTAACGGGCCGGCACGCTGCCCATGACGGAGGAGGTGTTGGGCGAGGAGAACATGCCCTGGCCGAGGCCGTTGAGCAGCAGCAGCGTCGCGAAGACGCCGTAGTCGAAGTTCACGGGGAGGGCCAGCAGGCCGAGGAAGGACCCGGCGACGACGATCAGTCCGGCGGTGGAGAAGAGGCGGGCGCCGAAGCGGTCGGACAGATAGCCGGAGAGCGGCCCGGCGACCAGGAAGCCGAGGGTGAGCGGCAGCATGAAGATGCCGGCCCACAGCGGGGTGTCCGCGAAGTCGTAGCCGCGCAGCGGCAGCCAGATGCCCTGCAGCCAGATGATCAGCATGAACTGCAGTCCGCCGCGGGCGATCGCGGTGAGCAGGGCGGCCAGGTTGCCGGCGGCGAACGCCCGCACCCGGAACAGCGACAGCTGGAACATGGGCTCCGCGACCCGCGTCTCGACGAGGCAGAACACCAGCAGCAGGAACACGCCGCCGATCAGGCCCGCGAGCACCCAGGGGCTGGTCCAGCCGGTGGGGTGGCCGCCGTAGGGCTGGATGCCGTAGGTGATGCCGGCGAGCAGGATGCCCGCGCCCGAGGCGAAGGTGAGGTTGCCGAGCCAGTCGATCTTGCCCCGGCCGCCGGCCGAGGTCTCGCGCAGGCTCAGGTACGACCAGACGGTGCCGGTGACGCTGACCGGGACGCTCACCCAGAACACCGCCCGCCAGTCGACCGCGGCCAGCAGGCCGCCGGCGAGCAGCCCGAGGAACTGCCCGGCGAGCGCGGTGATCTGGTTGATGCCGAGGGCCGTGCCGCGCTGCCGGGCCGGGAAGGCGTCGGTGAGGATGGCGGCCGAGTTGGCGGTGAGCATGGAGCCGCCGAAGGCCTGCACGATCCGCCACAGGATCAGCCACAGCGCGCCCGCACCGGCCCGGAACGGGTCGAGGGACAGGGCGAAGGAAGCGCACGCGAAGACCAGAAAGCCCAGGTTGTAGATGCGGACCCGGCCGAACATGTCGCCGAGCCGGCCGAGCACGACCACCAGGACGGCCGAGACCAGCAGATAGCCGAGGATCATCCACAGCAGGTAGCCGATGTTGCCGACCGCGAGCGGGTCCAGGCCGATCCCGCGGAAGATCGCCGGCAGCGAGATGATCACGATGGAGGCGTCCATCGTGGCGATCAGCACACCGAGGGTGGTGTTGGAGAGCGCGACCCACTTGTAGCCGGGGCCGGGGGGCGTGTCCCTGAGGCGGGCCGAGCGGGCGAGGAGGCTGCCGCGTATGCCCGCGGCGGGCGCATGGCCGGTCACAGCCGTTCCGCCAGCCGGTCGAGCAGGGGCAGCACCTCGTACAGGGCCTGCCGTTCCTGCGGGGTGAACTCGTCCAGGGCGTGGACGAGGCGGCTCACGGACTCCGAGCGGCGCTGCTCCAGCATCGTCCGTCCCTCCTCGGTGATCGAGACGATGGCCCGGCGGCCGTCGGCCGTGTCGGGGGTACGGCTCACCAGTCCGCGTTGTTCGAGCCCGGCGAGGGTGCTGGCCATCGCCTGCGGCCGGACGCGTTCCAGTTCGGCGAGCGAGCCGGGCGAGTCCGGGCCGGTACGGGCCAGCCGGGCCAGCACCGAGACGCCGGACAGCGTCACGTCGCCGACCGCGTGCGCCTGGCGCAGTCGGCGGACGATCCGGCCCATGGCCAGCCGCAGTGCGGCGGCGAGTGCAACCGTGTCCATGATTACTAACGATAGGTTTATCAGTCTGGACTGTTCAACCAAGAGTAAGTAATCGGGCTTCGGCAGGAGGGTGTTCCGCAATTTCCTGTTTGGGTGGCGGCTCAAGGGCAATCCGACTGTGGAACGGACCTCGCACAACGTTGGGATGTGACACCCGATGGCAGGCAGCCAGAAGGCCAAGGCCAAGAAGGAGCAGGCCAAGGGGAGGACCAAGGAGGCCATGGGCCGCGCCGCCGGCAACGAGCGGATGGAGGCCGAGGGCCGTATGGAAGGCGCGCGCGGCGACGCCCGGCAGGCCAAGGAGAAGGCCAAGGACACCTTCAAGCACTGAGCCGCGTGCAAGCACCGAGCCGCGCCACATCGGCGGCTCCCCCGACTCGGAACGGGTCCGGGATATCCGGCGGGCGCTGGTTTCCCGGACCCGTTCCTCCGTGCGCACACCCGATCCGCGTCCTCCGGCCAGGGGGCTCGCGGGCAACCGGAGGATTCGCGGCGTACGTCCCCTTGACCGACGGTTCAGCGGGTATCCGCGCAGGGACGGGACGATCCCGTCTGCACAGGAAGGGCTCCCGGCGCCGCACGAAAAGGGTATCGACGTATGGACATCCCGCTCGGGACGCACATGAGGACGCAGGCTCGGCCCGCGCTCCTGCGCCACAGCCGTACCTGGGACGACGCCGTGGCCGGCATCGGTGAGGCCAGAGACGCCGTGGCCGCCCTGCTCGCGGGGGTGCGCCCCGCACCCGCGCGGCGCTCGGTGCAGGACGCCCGGCTCGTCGCCAGCGAACTCGTCACCAACGTGGCCAAGCACGCCCCCGGCCCGTGCACCCTGAGCCTGGAAGTGCTGCCCGACGCCGGAGCCCTGTGCATCACGGTGTCGGACACCTCCACCGACCCGCCCCTGCCGCGCCCTCCCGATCCCCGCCGGGTCGGCGGCCACGGGCTGCATCTCGTCGCGATGCTCTCCCGCGCCCTCGAGGTGACCTGGCTGCCCCACGGCAAACGGGTCACCGCCACCGTGCCGCTCACCGGCGAGGAGACGTGAGCGCCCTGGCGGGTCACGCCACGGGCGAGGAGTGCGCCTACCGCGACGACGCGACCGAACCGGTCGACTTCGCGCGTGCCGTCACCGGCGCCTGACGGACCCCGCGTCCCGGGCCCAGTCCGGCGGGATCTCCCCGTCCACCACGAACTCCACGACTACCGGGCCGGGCTGGGAGAGCACGTCCGCCCACACCGAGGCGACATGCCGGGGCCGGTCGCAGCGGACGGCCGGCAGACCCGCGAGCCGGGCCAACTCGGCGTACGGCATGGCGGGGACCTCGGGCGCCGGCCTGGAAGGCGCCGTCACCGACGGGGGCGAAGACCAGCCGGTCCGGGGCGGCCAGCCGGGCGCCCACGCAGTAGGGCACGGCGAGGTGCCCGGCCAGCAGCGAGCGCATGCCGATGTGGAGCCGGAGATGGCGGGTCCACCAGTCCAGCGAGGTCCCCGAGTCGGTGACGACGACGGCACGGTCGGGCGGCCGCGCGGACAGCTCGGCGACGACCGCACGCGGATTGACGGACGTGCCGAATTGACTTGCGGGCCAGTGTCCGCGGCACCGGGTAGCCCTGCGCCGGTGGCGGCAAGCGAGCCCGGCCGCCGTTTCGGCCGCGCGGAGCCGGGGCACCCGTGCCACGCTCGAGGGAGAGCACCGAGAGTGAGGGACTCAGCACGGGCGGAAGGCGAGCACGCGGTGGCGGTGTCCGAGGAGCGGCGTCCGGCCCGGGGCGAGGGGCGCGGTGAGCGCCTGGCGTCCGACCCGCACCGCGCTGGGTGCGGCGGCCGTATCGGCGTACGGGGTGCTGCTGACGGCGGGTGGACAGGACGTGCTGGCCTACAAGTTCGGCCTGCCGGTGGAACTGCTCACCCGCTCCTTCCGCACGGCGCTGTTCGTGCCGCCGTTCCTGACTTGCCACGCCACCGAACGGGCCTGCCTCGGCCTGCAGGCCGCCGACCGGCGGCGGCTGCGGGACGGCGAGACGACGGCGGAGGTGCGCCGCACGGCGGGCGGCGGCTACGAGGAGGCGCACACCCTGCTGTCACGCGAGGAGGCCTACCGCATCCTCGTGCGCGACGCGCCGCGGCCGCGTGCGGAGGGCACGGAGGCCTGGCGCTGGTTCCACCGGCACCGGCTCCGCAACGCCCTGAGCCGTTGGTACTTCGGCAAGAGCGTGGAGATGCCGGCCACCGCCTGGCAGCGGCGCCGACTGGCGTTCGTGCGGGCGGCGCCGGGCGAGGTGGCCGAGGGGGCGAGCAGTCATGAGCGAGGAGGTACGGCGATGAGGGACGGCGACGAGATCCGCGGACATCTGTGGTACGGACCGCAGCCGGACGTGGCCGGGGACTCCGGATACCCGGACGCCCCACCGAGGATGGGCTTCTTCACCGACACCTCGGTGTGCATCGGCTGCAAGGCCTGCGAGGTGGCGTGCAAGGAGTGGAACGCCATCCCGGAGGACGGTCTGGTCCTGACCGGCATGTCCTACGACAACACCCAGAACCTGGGCGCCGACACCTGGCGGCATGTGGCCTTCATCGAGCAGCGCAAGCCGTTCGGCGGGCAGGATCCGGGGGTCGCGCACGAGGACGTCGACGTGTTCGCCGCCGCGGCCCGCCTCGGCACCGATGCCTCCTCCCCCGGCCCGGACGCCACCGCTCCCCCGCCCGGGCAGGCCCCCGAGCCCGCGCCCGCCGGGCAGATCTCCCCCCTGTCCCCGGACGGCCGCACCGAGCTGCGCTGGCTGATGTCCTCCGACGTGTGCAAGCACTGCACGCACGCCGCCTGTCTGGACGTGTGCCCCACCGGCTCACTGTTCCGCACCGAGTTCGGCACGGTCGTCGTCCAGGAGGACATCTGCAACGGCTGCGGGTACTGCGTGCCCGCCTGCCCCTACGGCGTCATCGACCAGCGCAAGGACGACGGCCGGGTCTGGAAGTGCACGCTGTGCTACGACCGGCTCGGCGTCGGGATGGAGCCCGCCTGCGCCAAGTCCTGCCCCACGGACTCCATCCAGTTCGGCCCGCTCGAGGAACTGCGGGAGCGGGCGCAGACGCGGGTGGCGCAGCTGCACGCGGCCGGCGTGACCGACGCACGGCTGTACGGCGAGAGCCCGGACGACGGGGTCGGCGGCGATGGCGCGTTCTTCCTGCTGCTGGACGAGCCGGAGGTCTACGGCCTCCCGCCCGACCCGGTGGTCACCACCCGGGACCTGCCCGACATGTGGCGGCATGCGGCGCTGGCCGCCGGCACGCTGGTGGCCCTGGCCCTGGGGAGCTTCGTAAGGAGGCCTCGATGAGCGAGTCGGACGTCGATCGGGACGGCGTACAGGGCGTACGGCCCGGCAGGGAGGCGCCCACGGGCGCGGGCGGGAGGCGCCGCCGGCGTCGGCGCGGACGGGGGGAGCAGCCGCTGGTTCCCGACGCCGCGTTCTCGTCGTACTACGGCAGACCCGTGCTGAAGAAGCCGACATGGAAGCCCCTGGACATCGCCGGATACCTGTATCTCGGGGGTCTGGCCGGGGCCTCCTCGCTGCTCGCGGCCGGCGGCCAGGTCACCGGGCGGCCGGGGCTCGCGGCTCCCGCGAAACTCGGGGCTGCCGGGGCCATCTCGCTCTCGCTGGCCGCGCTCGTCCATGATCTGGGCAGGCCGGCCCGGTTCCTGAACATGCTGCGCGTCCTGAAGCCCACGTCCCCCATGAGCGTGGGCTCGTGGCTGCTGGCGGGGTACGCGCCGCTGACGCTGACCGCCGCGGCGACCCAGGTGGCGGGCCGGTACCGGCTGCTGGGCTCGGCCGCCACAGCGGCCTCCGCCGTCCTCGGCCCGGCCGTGGCCACGTACACGGCGGTGCTGCTCTCGGACACGGCGGTGCCGTCCTGGCACGAGGGCTACCGCGAGTTGCCGTTCGTCTTCGCGGGCTCCGCCGCCACCACGGCCTCCGGCCTGGCCCTGGCCGCGGCCCCGACCGCGCAGGCCGGGCCGGCCCGCCGGCTGGCCGTGCTCGGGGCCGCCCTGGAGCTGGGCGCGTTCCAGGCGATGAAGGGGCGCATGGGCCTGACCGCGGAGCCCTTCGAACAGGGCAGGCCACTCCTGCTGCTGCGTGCGGCGGAGGCGCTGACGGCGGGCGGCGCGGCCCTCGCCCTCTTCAGCGGGCGGGACCGGCGACTGGCCCTGGCGGCCGGAGCCGCACTGCTCACCGGATCGGCGGCCCTGCGCTTCGGCGTGTTCCACGCCGGGGTGGCCTCCGCCGAGAACCCGAAGTACACGGTCGTCCCCCAGCGGGAGCGGCTGGAGCGGCGCGCGCGCTGACGACCGCGGCGTCCCGCTCCTGCCCCGGCCCGTCGCGGCCCTCAGAACCTGGGGCGCGCGGACCGGACCCGGACGAGTTCGGCCGCCTCCTCCTCCGTCTCGGTCGGGACCGCAGCCCTTCGGACCTGGCGGACACCCGGCACGGTCCGTGCGCCGACACACCGCAGCGGCGGAGTCCCCTGGAGCGCCCCCCCTCACACCCGCCGGGCCCGTTTGACCCCGCAGGGCCGGGGTACTCCGCCGCCCACCGGCGCGAGAGATGCCGTGGCCGCGCACATGCGGGAAGATCGAGGGACCGACGAGGCACCGAGCGGGAGGAGTGGCTGTGGGCGTACGCACCTGGATCGACTCCTGGCCGGTCTACCGCCAGCTGACGGGCACCGATCCGCTGGGCCGGGGCGCCGCGGCGAAGAGCGGGCACAGCGAGCGGCTGCAGCCCCGGGTGGCCACGGCCGACCGGGTGGTGAAGTCCGTCTGCCCGTACTGCGCGGTGGGCTGCGGCCAGAACGTGTACGTCCGGGACGAGAAGGTCACCCAGATCGAGGGCGACCCCGACTCCCCCATCTCGCGTGGCCGGCTGTGCCCCAAGGGCGCGGCGAGCCTGCAGCTGACCACGGGGGACGCCCGCGAGCACCAGGTCCTCTACCGCCGCCCGCACGGCACCGAGTGGGAGCGGCTGGACCTCGGCACCGCGATGGACATGATCGCCGACCGGGTGATCGAGGCGCGCCGGGCGGGCTGGCAGTGGGAGGTCGACGAGACCCGCACCCGCCGCACCCTCGGCATCGCGAGCCTCGGCGGGGCCACGCTCGACAACGAAGAGAACTACCTGATCAAGAAGTTGTTCACGGCACTCGGGGCGATCCAGATCGAGAACCAGGCGCGCGTTTGACACTCCTCCACCGTTCCCAGTCTGGGAACCTCGTTCGGACGCGGCGGCGCGACCACCTTCCAGCAGGACCTGCAGAACGCGGACTGCATCGTCATCGAGGGCTCGAACATGGCCGAGTGCCATCCGGTCGGGTTCCAGTGGGTGATGGAGGCCAAGGCGCGGGGCGCCAAGCTGATCCACGTCGACCCGCGGTTCACCCGCACCAGCGCACTGGCCGATGTGCACGTGCCGCTGCGCGCGGGCACCGACATCGCCTTCCTCGGCGGCATCATCAACTACGTGCTGGAGCACGAGAAGTACTTCCGCGACTACATCGTGGCCTACAGCAACGCCCCGGTGATCGTCCGGGAGGACTTCGGCGACACCGAGGACCTGGCGGGTGTCTTCTCCGGCCTGGACGCCGCGAACCGCTTCTACGACAACGGCAGTTGGCAGTACGAGGGCACCGAGGTGCAGGCGGCCTCCGGGGAGCGCGACCAGGAGTACGAGGAGCGCACCAGCGGCGGCAGTTCGGTGACCGAGGCGGCACGCGGCGAGGCGCACGGTGCCGGCGGCGCGGTGATCCCCGAGGGGGAGCCCGAGCGCGACGAGACGCTGGCCCATCCGCGCTGTGTCTTCCAGGTGCTCAAGCGGCACTACGCCCGCTACACGCCGGAGATGGTCGAGCAGGTCTGCGGGGTGCCGCAGGATCTGTTCCGGCAGGTGTGCGAGCTGGTCACGGAGAACTCCGGCCGGGACCGGACGACGGCGTTCGCGTACGCGGTCGGCTGGACCCAGCACACGGTCGGCGTGCAGTACATCCGGGCGGCCTGTGTGCTGCAGACCCTGCTCGGCAACATCGGCCGGCCGGGCGGCGGCATCCTGGCCCTGCGCGGGCACGCCTCCATCCAGGGCTCCACGGACATCCCGACCCTGTTCAACCTGCTGCCGGGCTACATCCCGATGCCGCACGCCCACCAGAACCAGGACCTGGACGCCTTCGTGGAGGCGGAGGCGGCCCACAAGGGTTACTGGGGCAACATGCGCTCGTACCTGGTGAGTCTGCTCAAGGCCTACTGGGGTGACGCGGCGAGGGCCGACAACGACTTCTGCTTCGACTACCTGCCCCGGCTGACCGGCAGCCACTCGGCGTACGAGACGGCCATGGCCCAGCTGGAGGGCACCTGCAAGGGCTACTTCCTGTACGGCGAGAACCCGGCGGTGGGCAACGCCAACTCCAAGGTGATGCGGCTCGGCATGGCCAACCTGGACTGGCTGGTCGTCCGGGACTTCTCGCTCATCGAGTCGGCGACCTGGTGGAAGGACGGCCCCGAGATCGAGACCGGTGAGCTGCGCACCGAGGACATCCGCACCGAGGTGTTCTTCCTGCCGGCCGCCGCGCACACCGAGAAGGACGGCAGCTTCACCAACACCCAGCGGCTGCTGCAGTGGCACCATCAGGCGGTCGAGCCGCCCGGTGAGGCGCGCAGCGACCTGTGGTTCACCTACCACCTGGGGCGGATCATCCGCGAGAAGCTCGCCGGCTCCACCGAGGAGATGGACCGGCCGGTGCTCGACCTGGCCTGGGACTGTCCGACGAAGGGCCGGCTCGCCGAGCCGGACGCTGAGGCCGTCCTCGCCGAGATCAACGGCCGCGACGCGGCGGGGAATCCGCTCTCTTCCTACGAGGAGCTGAAGCCGGACGGCTCAACGTCGTGCGGCTGCTGGATCTACTGCGGTGTCCGCGCCGACGGCGTCAACCAGGCCGCCCGCCGCAAGCCGGGCCGGGAGCAGGACTGGGTGGCCGCCGAGTGGGCCTGGGCCTGGCCCGCCAACCGGCGGATCCTCTACAACCGCGCCTCCGCCGACCCGCAGGGCAGGCCCTGGAGCGAGCGGAAGGCGCTGGTGTGGTGGGACCCGGAGAAGGGCGAGTGGTCCGGTCACGACGTACCGGACTTCAAGAAGGACAAGTCGCCCGATCACGAGCCGCCCGAGGACGCGACCGGCCCGGAAGCGCTGACCGGCAGGGACCCCTTCATCATGCAGGCCGACGGCAAGGCATGGCTGTACGTGCCGTCCGGGCTCACCGACGGCCCCCTGCCGGCCCACTACGAGCCGCAGGACTCGCCGTTCGCGAACCTTCTCTACGACCAACAGCGCAACCCGGTACGGCAGTTGATGCCCACGATCCCCGACAACCGCTACCAGCCGAGCGGTGACGAGCCCGGCGCCGAGGTGTTCCCGTTCGTGGCCACCACCTACCGGCTCACCGAGCATCACACGGCGGGCGGCATGTCCCGCTGGCAGCCGTATCTGGCCGAGCTGCAACCGGAGTTCTTCTGCGAGGTCTCCCCGGAGCTCGCGGCGGAACGGGGGCTGGAACACACGGGGTGGGCGACGATCGTCAGCGCTCGCGCGGTGATCGAGGCGCGGGTGCTGGTGACGGACCGGATGGCGCCGCTGACGGTGCACGGCCGCAGGATGCACCAGGTGGGGCTGCCGTACCACTGGGGTCCCAACGGCTACAGCACCGGGGACGCGGCCAACGAGCTGCTGCATCTGTCCCTGGACCCGAACACGCACATCCAGGAGTCGAAGGCGTTCGCCGTGGACATCCGCCCGGGCCGCCGGCCCCGGGGTCCGGCGTCGGTGGAGCTGGTGCGGGCCTACCGGGCCCGGGCGGGCATCGACGAGCACACGGGTACCGAGCCCTGAGACGTACCCGAGCACGATCGAGCGGGACCCGAGTTCTAGCTGAGCACGATCGAGTGGGATCCGCGCGGCACCAGCTGCCCCACCACCGGCGCCCCGGGCACCTCGCCCGCGACGAGCAGCCCGCCGGAGGTCTGTGCGTCGGCCAGCAGCAGCCGGGTGTCGGCGTCGCTGTCCCCGAAGTCGGTGTGCGGGGCGACCCATTCGAGGTTGCGCCGGGTGCCGCCGCTGACGTACCCGTCCCGGACGGCCTCCCGGGCCCCGTCCAGACAGGGGACGGCGGCGGTGTCGACCACGGCGGTCACGCCGGAGGCCCGTGCCAGCTTGTGCAGATGGCCGAGGAATCCGAACCCGGTCACGTCGGTGGCACAGGTGGCCCCGGCCGCGAGGGCGGCCTCGGCGGCGTCCCGGTTGAGCGCCGTCATCGTGGCGACGGCCTCCTCGAACCGCTCGCCGGTGACCTTGTGCCGGTTGTTCAGCACGCCCACGCCCAGCGGCTTGGTCAGCGACAGCGGCAGCCCGGGCCGGCCGGCGTCGTTGCGCAGCAGCCGCTCGGGGTCGGCGAAGCCGGTGACGGCCATGCCGTACTTCGGTTCCGGGTCGTCGACGCTGTGCCCGCCGCCGACATGGCAGCCGGCCTCGGTGGCGATGTCCAGGCCGCCCCGCAGCACCTCACGCGCCAGGTCGAAGGGGAGCCGGTCGCGCGGCCAGGCCAGCAGGTTCACCGCGAGCACCGGCCGGCCGCCCATCGCGTACACGTCGGACAGCGCGTTGGCGGCGGCGATGCGTCCCCAGTCGTAGGGGTCGTCCACGACCGGGGTGAAGAAGTCGGCCGTACAGACGACGGCGGTGCCCCGGTGGGTGACCACGGCGGCGTCGTCGCCGGTGGAGAGCCCGACGAGCAGCGGCGTGTCGCCCCCGGCGAGCCGGGGCGCGGTGAGCCCGGCGACCACCTCCTCCAGCTCTCCGGGCGGGATCTTGCAGGCGCAGCCGCCGCCGTGCGCGTACTGGGTGAGCCGGACGGGCGCCGGGTGGATCGGTGGGGATGTCGATGTCATGGCGGCGGTCTCCTGGGGCAGTAGCCTGACGAGCGGTGGAGGCGTGTGGGTGCCTGGTGGCCCTCCCGGTCTTCAAAACCGAGGGGCCCGAGGATCTCGGGCCGGCGGGTTCGATTCCCGTCCGCCTCCGTTCACCGCGTCCGTGTGGCAGCGCCGGCGCTGGTCGTCGACGCGCTCGGTGTGGCCCCGGGCGTCCAGGAACTCCAGTAGGGGTACGGCGACCCGCCGGGTGGTGTCCAGCGCGCGCCGGGCCTCGCTCAGCGTGAACGGCTGGGGCAGGGTGCGCAGTACGGCGGCGGCCTCGGCGTCGGCACCGGGCAGCAGTACGACCCCGTCGGCGATCCGCAGCAGCGCACCGGCCGTGACGGCGGCGGCCAACGCCTTGTGGTCCAGGCCGAGTTCGGCGAGCCGGCCGGCTTGGGGGGCGCGGAACGGCGTACGGGTGAGGTCCTCGCGCACGGCGTCCACGGCGGCGCGGACGGGCGGGGGCAGGCCGGGGCGGTGGTCGCCGGTGCGATACAGCCGCCCTTGCCTGCTTCGGAGTCGGGGCGTGGCGTCGGCCAGGGCGTCGACGAGAGCCCGGTCCGGGAGGGCGAGCAGCCGGCGGGCCGCCTCGGCGGGCAGGCCCGGCTCCAGCGGGTGTTCCCTCGCATACCGGTCGACTTCGCCGGCCAGCCGGTCCTTGAGGGCGGTCCAGTACGTGTCGTCCGCCAGCCAGTCCCCCGCGACGGGTTCGGCGGGGGCCGGGATGCCCATCGCGAGCAGGTCGGCGCGCCGGATCAGTCGCCGGCGGCGCAGTTCGGCGGCGCCGTCGGGGCGGCCGGTCAGAGTGGCGAGTTCGGCGGCGCGGGCCCTCCCGGCACCGCGCCGGGTCAGCCGGGGCGGCCGTACGTCGAGGACGGTGGCGGCGCAGGGCATGCGGCTGCCGCCCGGCTCGCGCAGCACCGCGCGGTCGCCGACGCGCAGCGGCAGGCCCCGGGCGAGGGTGAGCCGGGCGGTGTCCTCGCCGAGCGGACGGACGGTCACCGGCACGGCGGCGGTGCCGAAGTGCAGGGTGACCGAGCGGGGCAGGTCCTGGGCCGGCGCGCCGGTGAGCCGTACGTCGAGCACCTCGCTGCTCAGCCAGCGGTCCGGGGTCAGCAGCACCTGTCCGCGGCGCAGTCCGTCGGCGCCCCGGCCGTGCACGTTGACCGCCACGCGGGTCACCCCGCCGACCGCCGTCCGCTCCTCGTGCAGGCTCTGCAGCCCACGCACCCGGAGGACCGCCGAGCCGTCCCCGGTGACGAGCCGGTCGCCGACGCGCAGGGTGCCCGCGCCGAGCGTGCCGGTCACCACGGTGCCGTGGCCGCGCACGGTGAAGGCACGGTCGAGCCACAGCCGTACGTCGGCGTCCGGGTCGGGGTCGGTCAACTCACCTGCCAGTCGCGCCAGTTGACCGCGCAGCTCGTCCAGTCCCGCACCGGTGACCGCGCTCACCGCGACTGCGGGGACCTTGCCGAGACAGGTCCGGGCCAGCCGTTCCACGGCGTCGACGCGTACGGCTTCGGGGTCGGCGAGGTCGCTGCGGGTCACGGCGAGGACGGCGTGCCGGACGCCGAGCGCGTCGAGGACGGCCAGGTGCTCCTCGGACTGGGGCTGCCAGCCCTGGTCGGCGGCGACCACGAACAGCACGGCGGGCACCGGTCCCACTCCGGCCAGCATGGTCGGCACGAAGCGTTCGTGTCCGGGCACGTCGACGAAGGCGAGGTGGTCCCCGTCCGGCCCGAGCCGCGTCCACACGAAACCCAGGTCGAGGGTGAGTCCCCTTCGACGCTCCTCCTCGTAGCGGTCGGGCTCCATGCCGGTGAGGGCCCGCACCAGCGCGGACTTTCCGTGGTCGACATGGCCCGCGGTGGCGAGCACCCGCATCACGTGCGCCTCTCCTCGGCCGGCCGGGCGGACCGCACGGCATCGGCCAGCCGTGCGTCGTCCTGCTCGGGCACCGCGCGCAGATCCAGCAGGCAGCGGCCCGCCTCCAGCCGTCCGACGACGGGGACCGGGCCGGTGCGCAGCGCGGCGGCGTACGGCTCGGGCAGGGAGAGCGCCGCGCTGGGCAGGGTGACTCCGGGGGCGCCTCCGCCGCCGACGGTGGCGGCGGAGGCGACGGCCCGTACGTCGATGCCGTCGGCGGCGAGCGTGCCGGTGAGCCGGTCGGCGCGGGCACGCAGGCCGGCCGGGTCGGCGGTGAGGGCGAGGGCGGTCGGCGTGGGCGGGCCGGTGAGGGTGGCCTCCAGGGCGGCCAGGGTCAGCTTGTCGACGCGCAGGGCGCGGGCCAGCGGGTGCCGGGCGAGGGCGCGGACCAGGTCCTTCTCGCCCAGCAGCAGTCCGCACTGGGGGCCGCCGAGGAGCTTGTCCCCGCTCGCGGTGACGAGAGCGGCGCCCGCGCGCAGTTCGGTGTCGGCGTCGGGTTCCTCGGGCAGCGCCGGATGCGGGGCGAGCAGTCCGGAGCCGATGTCGACGACGACCGGGACGCCGAGACCGGTGAGTTCCGCGGTCTCGGCGGACCGGGTGAAGCCGGTGATGCGGAAGTTGGACGGATGCACCTTGAGCACGAACCCGGTGTCCGGGCCGAGCGCGGCGGCGTAGTCGGCCGCGGCCGTGCGGTTGGTCGTGCCGACCTCGCGGAGCCGGGCGCCGGTCGAGACGAGCAGGTCGGGCAGCCGGAAGCCGTCGCCGATCTCCACCATCTCGCCCCGGCTGACGACGATCTCCCTGCCGGCCGCGAGGGCGGTGGCGGCGAGTACGAGGGCGGCGGCGCCGTTGTTGACGACGTGCGCGGCCCCGGCGGACGGCACGCGGGCGTGCAGGGCGGCGAGGGCGGAACGGCCGCGGCGGGCCCGTACCCCGGTCGCCAGGTCCAGTTCGACGTCCGTGGGCCCGGCTGCCTCCTGGACGGCCTGCCGGGCGGCGGCCGACAGCGGGGCCCGGCCGAGGTTGGTGTGCAGCAGCACCCCGGTGGCGTTGATCACCGGGCGCAGTCCGCTCGCGGTAGCGGGCAGCAGGGCAACGGCCGCCTGCGGCACCCGCTCGGGCGGGATGCCGCCCTCCCGGGCCCGTTCCTGCGCCGCGCGTACGGCGGCCTTCACCACCCCGGCACCGAGCCGGTCCACCGCCGCCGACAGCCGGGGGTCGCGCAGCAGGTCGTCGGTGCGCGGGATGCGGCGGCGGGCGTCGGTGTCCTCGGGGAGCCGTACGGTGTCGTCCGGTGGCCGTACCGGGTGGTCCTGTGGTCGTGCGGCCGTGTCGTCGCGCCGTTCCGCGCGGGTGGAACCGGTCCCGGCCGGTGCGGTGCGCCGGTCCGTCGCGCTCGCCGTCCGCTGCTCCATGCCGCCCCTGTCCCTCCGGTCCGGCCCGGGCCCGTCCGGGCTCCGCCCATCGTCCCCCAGTGCCCCGGACCGGCCGTTCGACACGCCGGGAGGTGTTGGCCCCGGCCACCGCCCGGATACTCGGCGCCGCATGAAGGACAAGGACCCCATGCACGACAGGGACCGTACGCACGGCAAGGACCGCGGCCGACAGGACGGGAGCGCGACGGCCGCCGAGCAGGCCGCACGCCGGCAGCGCGAGGGGGAGCGCGAGCGTGCCTCCGCCCAGCCGTTCGAGTACCCGTACCCGGAGCGCCGGGCCGGGGTCAGGGCCCGGCGCCATGTGAGCGAGGCCGAGGCCGTCGCGGACATGCCACCGGGCATCCCGGGCGGCCACGGCACGACCGGCGGAGGTCAGCCCGGCGCCACCGGCGCCGCACACCCGCCGACCCCCACTCCGCGGGACGTCAGATCACGCAAGAGCGCTGCGGAGCCGGGCAGCGACGACGAGGGGCCGGTGAACCGGTCCGGCCGGTGACACGGCACCGGCATCACGGGGGTGCGGTCGGCCCGGGCCGGTCGTCCGCGCCCTCGGTGTCCGGCTGTGCCCGGGGGGGTGGGGCCTCACCCGCGGTGAGGTGTTCCAGGACCTCGACCAGTTCCTGGCAGGCCCTCTCCACCGAGCTCCGGGTGTTGCGCTGCTCGACGATCAGGGCGGACAGCAGCAGCGCGGTCAGGGCCATCGCGCCGTTGAACGCCTGGAGCTTCGCCATGATCTCGATCTGGCTCAGCCCCGCGAATGCCCCAGCACGGTGCGTTGCCGCCACCGTGGCCAGCACGGACATCAGCAGGGCGCACAGCACGCTGCCCACGAGCTGGAAACGCAGGGCGGCCCAGATGATGAGCGGGTAGACCAGGTAGAGCACGCTGATCGAGCTGTAGACGGCCACGGGCACGACGACGAAGGTGACGACGACCAGCGCGGTCGCCTCCTTCCAGCGGCCCAGGCGCGGCGGCCACCGCGCGCCGTGCAGCATCAGCAGCAGCGGGGTGACGAGCAGCACGCCCATGGCGTCGCCCACCCACCAGGCCAGCCAGACGGGCCAGAAGGTGTCTCCGTTCAGCTTGTCCATGAGGACCAGGAGTCCGGCGCCGATGGTCGCGCTGATCAGCATGGCGGTCAGCGCGCCCAGGAACACCAAGGCGACGCCATCCCGCAGCCGGCCGAGATCGGTGTGGAAGCGGGCCCGGCGCAGCAGCAGCACCGCGCAGACCGGTGCGCCGGTCTGGCCCGCGAGGGTGCCGAGCACCTCGATGCGGGGCGTGGTCAGGGACATCACGGCGAACAAGGCGCCGATCGTGATGCCGGGCCAGCAGCCGAGGCCGAGGATGAGCAGGGCGGCGACGGCGACGCCGGTCGGCGGCCAGATGGGGGTGACGACGGCGCCCTCGACGGATAGCTCGCGCATGAGCCCGAGCCGGGCCGCGGCGTAGTAGCAGGCCGCGACGGCCAGTAGCTGGACGGCGTAGACGCCCGGCCGGCGCAGATCGTCGATACCCACCACAGCAGCCATCTCACACCGACGGCCCCGGGTCGGCGAGGCGAGAGCCGGTGCGGTCCGGCCCTATGGCTGAATCACCGCACGGTTGCGCGTGGCCGGCCGGCGGCCGGATCCACGTCCCGTACCCGTCGCACCCACCATCGCCGACCGCGCCGGTCAGGGGTGGTGTCCGGGGCCGTCCAGGCCCACGACGAGGACGGCCGCGTCGTCCTCGTGGCCGACGCTCTCGGCGCCCTTGATCGCGGCGGCGGCCAGGGCGTGGGCCTCCAGGCCGGCGACGGCGGCGATGCCGGCGAGGCGGACCACCTTGTCGAGGCCGTCCTCGATGTTCAGTGAGGGGCCCTCCACCACGCCATCGGTGAGCAGCACGAACACGCCGCCCGTGGTGAGCCGGTGCCTGCTCACCGGGAACTCCACGCCCTTGTCGATGCCGAGCGGCGGCCCGCCCTCGTCGTCGACGACGCCGGACTTGCCGTCCGCCGTGGCCCACACGAACGGGATGTGGCCGGCCCGTGCGCTCTCCAGCACTCCGCTGGCCGGGTCGAGGCGCATGAAGGTGCAGGTGGCGAACAGGTCGGTGCCCAGCGCCAGCAGCAGGTCGTTGGTGCGGGCGAGGAGTTCGCCCGGCTCGCCGGTCACGGAGGCGAGGGCGCGGAGCCCGGCCCGCACCTGGCCCATGAACGCGGCGGCCTCGATGTTGTGCCCCTGGACGTCGCCGATGGCCAGCCCGATCCGCCCGTCGGGCAGGGCGAACGCGTCGTACCAGTCGCCGCCCACGTTCAGACCGAGGTTGGCCGGTGTGTAGCGGACGGCGAGGTGCAGGCCCGGTGCGGTGGGCAGGTCACGGGGCAGCATGCCGCGCTGCAGGGCGATGGCCAGCTCGACCTGGGTGCGCTGCTGCTCCGCGCGCTCTCGTGCCTGGGCGGTGAGCGAGCCGAGTCTGGCCAGCAGCTCATCGCCGTCGTCCGTGGAGCGCTTGCGGGGCATCGATCACTTCCGGCGGGGCGGTGGCCGTCGAGGACCAGTCGCCTGGATTTTTGGCAAACGTCTAGATTTTACCTATACCGGATGATCTCGCCCCGCGAGCGGTCGGGGTACGGCTCCCGGTCAGCGCACCTCGGAGTCGATCCCGGTGATCACGGCGGGCCCCAGCGCAGCGCTCCGCTCGTCCAGTCCCGCGTCCTGGAGGGCGGAGCCGGCGAGCCTGCGGGCCTTCTGTTCGGCGTGCGGGCCGGTGTCCGCCTCGACGGTCAGCCGGAGGGTGAAGGTGTTGTCCTCGTTGACACGGAGCACGTCCAGGCCCTCCGCGCATCCCATCCGGGTGCCGTGCGGATCGGCGGGCCTGAGGGCCCTGGCCAGGCGGGTCCGGGTGTCCGTCCCGATGTCCGCGGTGAAGGTGCCGGGAACGCTGATCACGTAGGTCGTCATGACGGTCCTTTCCTCGGGCGTCCCCCCGCCTACCCCGATTCAGGGCACTTCGCACAACGCCGTCCGTCGCCCGTACGGCGTACGGGCCCGTGTCGGGGGCCGAGGCAGCGCCGGGCCGAAGTGGGAGATTACGGCTGCGTCCTCGGTCCGCTTCTCTGCCATCCCCCTCTCACTGCTCAGGAAGGCCGTCTTCATGCGCCTGAAGAGGTGCAAGGGGTCGGCGCTCCGGCTGGCCCCGGGCAAGGCGGCGCCGATCGATGCGCCCTTCGCCAGCGTCGTCTTCGACCCGCGCTGACCACCGCCTCGCCCAGTCACCGTGAACCGGGTGGCACGCAGCTGCGGGCGCTGCGCCGGCCCCGGCTGCCGGTGACACTGCGCCTCGCCGCTCTCGTGAACGGCACCGCCTTCCGCGCCCTTACCGATCTCTCACCGCTGGCCACGGACGTTACCGGCCCCGGAGCCGCGCGACAACGGCGCTGAACCTGGGCGCCGCCCTGGGTACGGCCCTGGGCGGCGCCTCGATGGGCGGCGGGCTCGGCGGTGGTCACGGTCGCCGCCCCGGGCGTCGTACATGAGCGGGAGCGGCGAGCGGGTGGTGGCTCACAGGGGGGAGTGGGCCACCACCGTCACGAAGGCGCCGAACAGCAGGGACACGACGGTGAGGCCGCCGTAGACGACCATGGCGTGGGCCGGCCGGACCCGCCAGGTGCGGGTCAGGGCCCGGGCCACGGGGATGAGCAGAGGGAAGGCGGGCAGCAGGAACCGCGGCTTGGAGGAGAACGAGCCGGAGCCGCCGACCACGAGCAGGATCAGGACCCCGGCGAAGACCACCAGGGCCAGCGGGGCGCGTTCCAGGCACAGCAGCGCGAACAGCAGCACACCGGCCGCGACGATCACCAGGGCCGCCGGATAGACGGCGCCACCACCGTGCAGCAGCAGGGCTTTGAGGAAGCGTGCCGAGCCGACCCCGAAGTCGAAGCGCGAGTCCCAGGCACTCTGCACCTTGAAGTAGCCGCCGAGCAGGTCTCCCGTCTGGCTGCCCACCCACAGCACATAGCCGAGCCAGCCCAGCGGGGCGAGCACGGCACCGGCCCACAGGCTCACCGGGACCCGCCCGCGCTGCCGCAGCACCTCGTAGGCGGCGGCGAGGGAGACGGCCACCGCCACCGCGAAACCGCTCGGCCGGGACAGGCCCGCCAGCGCGGCCAGTGCACCGGCCCACAGCCAGCGGCCCTTGAGCACGCAGTACAGGGACCAGACGGCGAGGGCCGCGAACAGCGACTCGGTGTAGGCGATGGTCAGCTCGACGGAGTGCGGCATGGCGGCCCAGAGGGCGACCAGCGCGGTGGCGACCCCGCGGCCGTAGAGAAGGTGGCCGATGACGTACACGCCGTACGCCGCCACTCCCGCGGCGATCCAGGCGATGAGCAGGGCGGCCTGGCCGGGGGTGAACGGCAGCACGGTGGTCAGCGCCCTGATCAGGCCCGGGTACAGCGGGAAGAACGCCCAGTCGCTCTGGACGGCGCCCTGCGGGGTGATCCAGATCTTGTGGCCGTAGCCCTGGGCGGCGATGTGCAGATACCAGCGGGAGTCCCAGGAGTGGGCGAAGTTCCTGACGAGCGGGTGGCCCCTGACGGCGTTCGTGACGATCACCATGAGGACCCCGGCGAGCCGGACGGCCGCGAACAGGGCCAGGGCCGGCAGCGCCCCCTCGGGGATCCCGCGCCGGGCGATCCATGGCAGGGGCGGGGGACGGAAAGGACGGGACGGGGCAGCCGCTTCGGGCCGCGGTACTGAGGAGGTGCTCACTCTCTTGACCTTGGGCACGCCAGGTAAGACGGGCAATCCGCGACTCGGGTTTCTCACGCACTTCCACCCTGATTCAGGAATCAGTCAAGGAATGGGTGCAAATCCCTTACTCTGCCACCCCCGGAAGGAGCAGGTGAGAGGTGTGGTTACCATATGAGCGCTGCCTAGCTCGAAAGATGGATCCGTGACTGTCAACGACGACTCGTTCACCAACTGGAAGATCCGCGAGGAGATCGCGGAGTCGATGATCCCGCTCATCGGGAAGCTGCACCGCGAGCGGGACGTGACCGTCCTGCTGCACAGCCGCTCCCTGGTGAACAAGTCGGTGGTCAGCATCCTCAAGACCCACCGCTTCGCCCGGCAGATCGCGGGCGAGGAGCTCTCGGTCACCGAGACCATGCCGTTCCTGCAGGCCCTCACCGCCCTCGACCTCGGGCCCTCCCAGATCGACCTCGGCATGCTCGCCACGCGGTACAAGGCCGACGAACGCGGCCTGAGCGTGTCGGAGTTCACCGCCGAGGCGGTCGCCGGTGCCACCGGTGCCAACAAGATCGAGCGCCGTGAGCCCCGCGATGTCGTCCTGTACGGCTTCGGCCGGATCGGCCGCCTCGTCGCCCGCCTGCTGATCGAGAAGGCCGGCTCCGGCAACGGCCTCATGCTGCGCGCCATCGTGGTGCGCGGCGGCGGCGCCCAGGACATCGTCAAGCGCGCCTCGCTGCTGCGCCGCGACTCCATCCACGGTCAGTTCCAGGGCACGATCACGGTCGACGAGGACAACAGCACGATCGTCGCCAACGGCAACGAGATCAAGGTGATCTACGCCGACGACCCGTCGCACGTGGACTACACCGAGTACGGCATCCGGGACGCCATCCTCATCGACAACACCGGCAAGTGGCGCGACCGCGAGGGCCTGTCCAAGCACCTGCGCCCCGGCATCGAGAAGGTCGTACTGACCGCGCCGGGCAAGGGCGACGTCCCGAACATCGTGCACGGCGTCAACCACGACACCATCAAGCCGGACGAGCAGATCCTGTCCTGCGCATCCTGCACCACCAACGCCATCGTCCCGCCGCTGAAGGCGATGGACGACGAGTACGGCGTGCTGCGCGGTCACGTGGAGACCGTCCACTCGTTCACCAACGACCAGAACCTGCTGGACAACTACCACAAGTCCGAGCGCCGTGGCCGCTCCGCGCCGCTCAACATGGTGATCACCGAGACCGGTGCCGCCTCCGCCGTCGCCAAGGCCCTGCCGGACCTCAAGGCGAAGATCAGCGGCAGCTCGATCCGCGTCCCCGTGCCGGACGTGTCGATCGCGATCCTCAACCTGCAGCTGGCCCGCGAGGCCACCCGCGAGGAAGTCCACGACTACCTGCGCGAGGTGTCGCTGACCTCGCCGCTCAAGCGCCAGATCGACTTCATCACGGCGCCCGACGCGGTCTCCAGCGACTTCATCGGCTCCCGCCACGCCTCGATCGTGGACGCCGGCGCCCTGAAGGTCGACGGCGACAACGCGATCCTCTACCTCTGGTACGACAACGAGTTCGGCTACTCCTGCCAGGTGGTCCGGGTCGTCCAGCACGTGTCGGGCGTGGAGTACCCGACGTACCCGGCGACGGCGGTCTGATCCCTTCGTCGATACGCGTACGGCCGCCGACCGGGGTTTCCGGTCGGCGGCCGTTCCGCTGGGGCGCGCGGTCAGGCCTTCACCGGCCTGGCGCAGGCGCCCGCGGCACACGCGGTGAGCCACTGGCCGAAGTCGGCGTCGTAGCGGGTGCCGATGCCGTCGTGGTAGACGGCGTATCCGCCGGCGTAGTCACCGACGCGGAAGCGGGCGAGCATGCGCTGGACGTCGTCGGGGTGGTTCTCGGCCATGAAGCGCACGGCGAGGTAGCCCCAGGGATAGGTGCGGATCACGTCGCTGTTGTCGTAGGTGCTCTGGAACAGGGTGCTCAGCTTGTACGTGTGCTTGCCGGCCTCCTGGATCGCCTGGTCGTCGGCGAGGCCGCGGTAGCTGTAGGACACGTACTCGGCCACGCCCTCGATCCACCAGATGTCCGGCACCGAGATCTGCTGGTCGAAGGCGCCCTTCATGTCGTCGCGGCCGTCCAGGAAGTGCGTGTACTCGTGGTTGAGGTTCCAGATCCGGGCCGTGAAACCGTCGTCGTAGTTCTTCTGGTACATGATCGACGTGACGTGGTTGGCCGGGTCGGACGGGTCACCGTCGAGGGTCATGCCGCCGTTGTCGGTGCTGATGCCGTAGATCGGGCCGGCGTAGGTCTGGTAGTCGGCGCGGCTGGCGAAGACCACGAGCCGGATGGTGGACACGTACTGGCCGGGTATCACGGCGTCGGCCTTCACCACGCCACGGAAGTAGGCGCTCTGGTCCAGGACGCTGGCGCAGGCCGCGTCGAGGTCGGCGGCGGTGAGTGACTGGGCGAGGATGGTGACGTTCGCGTCGCACTGGCGGCTGACCGGCAGGACGGCCCTGGTCAGCTTGGCGGGCAGGTCGCAGACGTCGTAGTAGGCGCAGTTGGCGCTGTCGTAACCGTTCGCCTGCGTGGCCACGGCGACCCAGAGCCCGGCCGTGGGGCCGGTCATCGCGGTCTCGTCCAGCAGGTCCTTGGTCAACGGGCGGACGATGTCCTGCAGTTCGGGGTGTTCGACGTAACGGGCGAGGTTCATCCCGGCGTTGGAGTCCAGGAACGCCCGGTCGGTGCCGAGCAGGTCGGTGTTCGCGAGCGCGAAGTCGTCCAGGGTGTCGATGATGCGGGTGTCGGCCTCGACCGCCTTGACGTAGTCGGGGTTCCAGTTGCCGCGCCACAGCGGTGTGTAGACGTCGTTGACGGCCCTGACCATGCTGTCCACGGAGTCGTAGGTGCTGTCGTAGTCGTTCAGCAGCCGCCGGTAGACGGAGAGATAGCGGCCCTGCTGGTCGGCGCTGTCGGTGAGGATGACCGTCTCGCCGAGGATGTCGCCGTTGACCGCCGTGACATCACGCGAGTGCGACCGGGCGAAGAAGGCGTCCAGACCGGCCGTGACGGCCGTGGTGAGGCGGGTGGTGTACGGGCCCACGTCCCCCGGGTGGTTGAACTGCACGTAGTAACCGGCCCGCAGGAAGAGGACCAGCTGTTCCAGGCCGCCTGAGTTGTCGCCGCGGTACAGCCTGGCCGTACGGGTGTACGCGGCTGCCACGCTGAGCATCTGGGCCTGCCGGAAGACGTCGTGCGCGTCCTTGCCGGTCACCGGGAAGAGGGTGTTGACGCAGTCCGTGGACGAGGCCTTTACGAAGGACACGAGGGCGGAGCCGCTACGGCTGCCGAAGTCGCCCGGAGTGCAGGAGGCCGCCTTGGCCGCCCTTCGGGCCGGGTGGGCCGAGAGGGGCTGCAGGGGCGGGAGTTGGGCCGCGCTGAGCCGCCGGGCCTGGCTCGCGGGACGCTCGGTGACGGAGGTGGTCGCACCGGTCGGCCACGGCTTGGACGCGTGCCGCCGGGGCGCGGTGACAGCCTGGTTGTGCGGCTGCTGCGGTGCGGCCACCGCCGGGGCGGACAGCAGGCCTGCCACGGTGACACAGACGACCGCGGCGCCGGCCAGGCGTGCGGCCGTACGCGGGTGGCTGCGGCCGGGCACGCGTCTGGGCAGCGCGAAGCGATAGCGCATCTGGATTCCTCCACGAAGGGATGCGCCTCTGTGGGGTGCTGAGGCGTGTGAGGCACTGTCTCAGCGGACAACCCGCCCCAACAATGCCGTGTGACATAGCACATGACACTGCCCGCACATAACATCGCGGTGTGCCGTTGACCCGCGCTACGCCCCGGTGGCGCTCCAGGTGCGCGAGGCCCACGCCCGCAGATGGGGTGCCTGGGCCACGAGGTCGTGGTAGGCGGCGGTCGCGGACTGGGACAGCGCCTCCACGACCTCCTCGGTGACGGTGTCGGGCCGCCAGGCCAGCACATAACGGCACCACAGCGGGGCACCGACCAACGGCTTGACCACGACATGCGGGATCGGCCGGAGCGTCGGCTGTACGAGCGACACGCCCAGGCCGTCGGCGATCATGCTCTGCAGCTGGGTCTGGTCGCCGAGGAACTCGTGCACGGTGACCGGTGTGAACCCGGCCGCCGCACAGGCGTCGTAGAACACCCCGGGCCAGCCGGCGCCGTCGTCCGGGGTCACGAACCACGCGTCCTCGGCCAGGTCGGCGAGCTGGACCTGGGCGCACTGCCGCAGCCGGTGCCGGGAGGGCAGCGCCACGAACGTCGGCTCGGTGACGATCCCGCGGTGCCGCACCGCGCTGGTGTGGCGCAGCTCCATGCCCGGATAGTCGGCGGCGATGGCCGCGTCCACCGCGCCCTCCTCCAGCAGTTCCACGATCCGCGAGGAGGCGTAGACGCTGGTGACGGCGAGGGACACCTCCGGCAGCCGGGTGCGGACACGGGAGACCGTGCCGGACAGCATGGGCGAGTTGGTCGCCGCCACGCGCAGGGTACGGCGGGCCCGCGCGGCTGCCGGGCGGTGACCGATGGCATCGGCGCGGGTCAGCACGTCACGGGCCTGGGCGACGACCTCGGCGCCGTAGCGGGTGGGCCGCACTCCGCTCGTGCCGCGCTCGAACAGCGGCTCGCCGAGATGGCGCTCGATGCGCCGCAGCTGGGTGCTCACGGCGGGCTGCGAGTACCCGAGCTGTGCCGCGGCGCGACCCACACTGCCGGCGTCGGCGATCGCGCACAGCACCCGCAGGTGCCGCAGCTCCAGCTCCATCGCTCCACTCCCCGTTTCCGTCCCCGGCCGGCCCCGGGAGATCCGTCCGCCTCTCCCGGTAAAACCAGTGCTCACAGCCACCGCCGGCCGTGGTCGCGACCGGCGGACGGAAGCGTCGCACTGTGCCGCGCCAGGCACAAGTCGCAGGTCCGCCGACCTGTGCCCGCCGGGTTGCAGAACCGGGCTTGCCTCTCGCACGTGAGGCCTGAGCAACCCCGCGACCGCGCGGGCCCGTCCGGCCGTACGGGCACGCCGCGGTGGGGTTCAGCGGCAGCCCGAGGACGTCGAGCCCGAGCCACAGCCCTGCGGGCGCGCCGATGGTCCCCTGTTCGAATCGTCTGGTGCGGAGGGGGCTGCTGGATTGGACGAGCCTGGTAGGTCCGCCTGCCCGGTCCGCCGCAGTGCCGGCCCTCCCCCGGCCCCGACCCGAACCACAGCTCATCAGTGCCGGCCCAGCACCTCCGCAACTCGGATGAACCCGTCCGTGCCGTGGCCGAGGCCGATGGTGCGCCGGGCCATGCCTTCCACGGCGCGCATCACGCCCGCGTCGATGCCGTGGGCCTCGGAGACGCCGATGACGTGGGCCATGCTGGAGGCGGCCGAGGTGAGGGGGTTGATCGCGCCGGAGTAGGAGCCGTCGTCGGCGTCCCGGGCGAACTCGGCGAAGAGCGGAGGCAGGATCGCGTCGATGCCCTGTGCGAAGGGTGCGAGCTCCCTGGCGGTGACGCCCTCGGCCCGGGCGATCGCCACGGCGTGCGCATAGCCGGCCATCGCCGTCCAGAAGAGGTCGAGCAGCGCGATGTCGAAGGTGGCGGCGCGTCCGATCTCGTCGCCGAGGTGGGTGTGGGTGCCGCCCAGCGCCTCCAGCACGGGCCGGTGCTCCGCGTACACCGCCCGCGGTCCACTGTGCAGGAAGACGGCCTCGGGTGTGCCGATGCTGGGCGCGGGGGTCATGATCGCGCCGTCCAGGTAGCGGATGCCGTGGGCGGCCGCCCAGTGAGCCGTGTCGCGGGCTCGGCCCGGGGTGTCGGCGGTCAGGTTCACGACGGTACGGCCCTTGAGTGCCCGGGTGACGGACTCGGGCCGCAGCAGGGCGTCGACCGCGTCGTAGTTCACCACGCAGACCACGGTCAGGTCACCGGCCGCCACGGCCTCCTCGACCGATCCGGCGCCGGCTGCTCCCTGTTCGGTCAACTCCCGGTCCTTGCCCGGTGTGCGGTTCCAGAGCGTGGTCCGCAGCCCCGCTCTCAGGAAGGCACCGGCGAGCGAGCGGCCCATCGGGCCGAGACCGAGGACGGTGACGGAAGGAAGATTCGTGGACGTGGACATGTTTCAACTCCTGTAAAAGCAAGGGAATGTGGCCGTACGGCCTGACGGGGAGCAGCAGAGGACGCCGATGACACGCAGCCGCGCTCAGGATCCGAACGTCTGTGGCGTGACCGCCGCGATCGCCGTGATCGACGGCAAGTGGAAGACGTCGTTGCTGTGGCTGCTGGAGTCCGGCCCGCACCGGCCCGCCGAACTGCGGCGCCGGCTAACGGGGTTGAGCGAGAAGGTGCTGACTCAGGCGCTGCGCGAGATGGAGGAGGACGGCCTGGTGCATCGGGAGGTGTACGACGTGCTGCCACCGAAGACCGTGTACACGCTGACCGGCTTCGGCCGTGACCTGTCCGACGCCCTCGGCCCCGTGTCCGACTGGGGACACCGCCGCCTGGAGCGACTGCGGGAACATGGAACGGCGCCCTGACGCACCACCACCGCCACCTCCTCTCACGTCGACGTCCTGGCCCCTGACCTCGGGAAACAGCCTCTCCCGGCCGAGTGGCGGCTGCCAAGTACGCACAAAAAAGTGGGTATGTGCGAACGCCGCGGTCGTCGGCCGACTCCGGCACTGGCGGCCCGGCCAAAGCCGGACGCGGACTGGCGGCCACCGTGCTGACGAGTTGAGGGAACGACTGAGATGTCAGTGCGCCGTCCTGAGGTCGTCACCAACGGGCAGGGGCCCGTTCGTTTCCGAAGGGGAGGGCGACGTGGACGACGGTATTCAGTGGATGGTCGGCGCGACTTCGAGTTCCGGGTGGATGTTGGTGTGCACTTCGTCCGCGGCATCGACCCAGAGGAACTGGCGCTTCGCATGGGTGCGCCGCACGGGGCCAGGGCGGAACCGATGACCGACGCCGAGATGGCCGACCTTTGTGTCGACGCCTGCCCCGACCACGGGCCGGACAGTGCCGTGGCGTCGGCGAGCACGCCGGCTGGGCGTTCGCCATCACATACGGCCCCTACCTCGACCGACTGGAGGAGGTCTCACGCGACGGTGTGGAAGCCGTCCACTACCACTACAACTCGGAGCACCCGCCCACCACCGTCCTGTACGCGCGCGACGGCCGTACCGTCTGCGGATTCGGGCTGTGCGAGGAACACCACTGCTACCACCCGCGTCCCCTCCACGCGGACGAGCCCGCCCCCTCCACGCGGACGAGCACACCGAAGCTGTCCGAGGACGCCCCGCTCCCGTCAGTAAGCCCGTGCCACCACCGCCACGTTCCCCGGCTGGTCCTCGCTCTCCGGCACGGAACCGTCCGCTGCGAGCAGGCACCGCACCGACACGCCCCGATCGGCGAGCCTCGCCTCGCCGTCCGGGCCCAGCGTGGCCCAGGGGATGCGGGCCCAGCCGGTGGCGGCGGCCTCCGCGGCCTCCTCGACGGTGGTCACCTCGACCGTGCGGCCCTCGCGGCGCCGGCGGGACTGCTCCAGCAGCAGCGCCTGGTCGTCCTCCAGCACCCCGGGCAGGAGCGCGGACAGTGCCTCGGTCGCGACCGCCTCCTTGGTGCCCTGGATCCGGCGGACCAGCACGGCGGTGCCGTGCTCCAGGTCGCGGGGTCCCACCTCGATCCGTACGGGCACGCCCTTCAGCTCCCAGTCGACGGCGCGCCGGCCGAACGGCACGTCCGTGCGGTCGTCGACGTGGACGCGTACGCCCGCCTCCCTCAGGCGCTCGCCGACAGCGCGGACGCCGGCCAGCACCTCCTCGTCGCCCTTGACGGCGAGGACCACCGCCTGGACCGCGGCCAGCCGGGGCGGGACGCGCAGCCCGTCGTCGTCGCCGTGCGTCATCACCAGCGCGCCGATCATGCGGGTGGTGGAGCCCCAGGAGGTCTGCCATACGTACTCCTGCCGGCCGTCCTGCGTCACGAACTGGGTGCGGAAGGGCTTGGCGAAGTTCTGGCCCAGCTCGTGGCTGGTGACCATCTGGAGGGCCTTGCCGTCGCCCATCATGCTCTCGAGGGTGAGGGTGTTGATCGCTCCGGCGAACCGTTCCCGGGCCGTCTTGCGTCCGGAGACGAAGTCCATGGCGAGGACGTCCCGCAGGAACGCGCCGTAGACCTCTCTCTGGACGCGGGCCGCGAAGGCGCGCGCCTCCTCGTACGTGGCGTGCGCGGTGTGGCCCTCCTGCCACAGGAACTCGGTCGTGCGCAGGAACAGCCGCGGGCGCAGCTCCCAACGCACCACGTTCGCCCACTGGTTGATCAGCAGGGGCAGATCGCGGTAGCTCTGCACCCACTTGGCGAAGTACTCGTTGACGATCGTCTCGGAGGTGGGGCGGACCACGACGGGCTCCTCCAGCTCCTTGCCGCCCGCATGAGTGACGACCGCGAGCTCGGGCGCGAAGCCCTCGACGTGCTCGGCCTCCCTCGTCAGATACGACTCCGGGATGAGCAGTGGGAGGTACGCGTTCTGGGTGCCGGTGGCCTTGATCCGGGTGTCCATCTCCTGCTGCATCCGCTCCCACAGGCCGTACCCGTACGGTCGGATGACCATGGTGCCGCGCACCGGGCCGTTGTCGGCCAGCTCCGCCTTGGTGATCAGGTCCTGGTACCAGCGCGGGAAGTCGTCCGCCCGGCGTGTGAGAACGGGTGCCTTTGCCATGCCGGGGAGAGTAGGTCCCGGTTCCCGCCGTTTGCGAGTCAATTTCGGCCCGCGTCGACACCTCCTCGCCGCCCCCTTGACGCTCCCGCGTCCCGATGCAAATTTTTATCGATACAAAACCATACGAACGATCTTGGATCGGAGTACGTCCGTGCCTACCGCCACCGCGATCATCAACCTCGACATCGAGGGTCCGAAGATCAGCCGTCACCTGTACGGACACTTCGCCGAGCATCTCGGACGCTGCGTCTACGGCGGGTTCTGGGTCGGCGAGGACTCCCCGATTCCGAACGAGGGCGGTATCCGCCTGGACGCGGTCGAGGCGCTGCGCGCCCTGCGCATCCCCAACCTGCGCTGGCCGGGCGGCTGTTTCGCCGACGAGTACCACTGGAGGGACGGCATCGGACCGCGCGGGGAACGCCCCCGGATGGTCAACACCCACTGGGGCGACGTGGAGGAGAACAACCACTTCGGCACCCATGAGTTCATGGCGCTGTGCGAGCTGCTCGGCGCGGAGCCGTACATCAGCGGCAACGTGGGCAGCGGCACCGTTCGCGAGATGAGCGAGTGGGTCGAGTACCTCACCCGGGACGGCG
Organism: Streptomyces sp. NPDC052107; assembly: GCF_040680215.1. Classification (NCBI taxonomy): domain Bacteria; kingdom Bacillati; phylum Actinomycetota; class Actinomycetes; order Kitasatosporales; family Streptomycetaceae; genus Streptomyces; species Streptomyces sp. NPDC052107. Next base: position 79,406 of record NZ_JBFAWG010000020.1, on the reverse strand, counting down.
ACAGCCCGATGGTGCGGCTGCGCAGGGCCAACGGGCGCGAGGAGCCGTGGCGGGTGAGGTTCTGGGGCATCGGCAACGAGACCTGGGGCTGTGGCGGCAACATGCGCGCCGAGTACTTCGCGGACCTCGCCCGCCAGTACGCGACGTACTGCCGCGACCACGGCGACAACAAGCTGTACCGGATCGCCTCGGGCGCCTCCGACGACGACTACAAGTGGACCGAGACGCTGATGCGGCAGATCAACTGCATCGGCTGCGAGGCCGCTCCGCGCACCTACTACCAGGCCCTGTCCGTCCACTACTACACGCTGGCCGGGCCCTGGGAGGCCAAGGGCAGCGCCACGGTCTTCGACACCGAGGACTACTACCGCACGATGGTCTCGGCCCGGCGCGTCGACCGCATACTCAGCGGTCACTCCACCGTCATGGACTGCTACGACCCCCGGCGCACCGTCGGCCTCGTACTGGACGAGTGGGGCACCTGGTGGGACGTCGAGCCCGGCACCAACCCCGGTTTCCTGTTCCAGCAGAACACCCTGCGTGACGCGCTCGTCGCGAGCACCCACTTCGACATCTTCCACCGGCACGCCGCCCGGCTGGTGATGGCGAACATCGCGCAGACCGTCAACGTCCTGCAGGCCATGCTGCTCACCGACGGGGACGCGCTGGTGCTGACCCCGACGTACCACGTCTTCGAGATGAACAAGGGCCACCAGGACGCCACTTCGCTCCCGGTCCATCTGCGCGCGGACGGCGCACGGCGCCGGGTCGGGGACGCCGAGCTGGAGACGGTGTCCGTCTCGGCCAGCGTCAAGGACGGCACGCTCCTGGTCTCGCTGAGCAACCTGGACGCCGAAGAGCCCGCCGGGGTGACGCTGGACCTGCGCGGCGGCCGGATCGGCGAGGCACGGGCCCGGATCCTCACCGCCGACAGGCTCCAGGCGCACAACACCCCGCGGACACCCGAGTCGGTGGCCCCGCGCACCTTCGACGGCGACGGCGTCCGGGTCACGGACCGGGGACTGGCGCTGACCCTGCCGCCGCACTCCTTCGTGACCGTCCAGGCGCCCACGACCGTGGCGAACTGACCGGAGGCGACCGTGGACCGACCCCTTCCCGACCGGCGACTGCGTCCCCCGATGGGCTGGAACAGCTGGGACTGCTACGGCACGACCGTCACCGAGGAGGAGGTGCTCGCCAATGCGGCGTTCCTGCGGGACCACCTGCTCCCGCACGGCTGGGACACGGTGGTGGTGGACATCCAGTGGTACGAGCCCACGGCCCGTGCCCACGGCTACAACGAGGACGCGCCGCTGGTCCTGGACGCGTACGGCCGTCAGCTCCCCGCGCCGAACCGGTTCCCCTCCGCCGCCGGCGGGGCCGGCTTCGCCCCGCTGGCCCGGCGGGTGCACGACCTCGGGCTGCGTTTCGGGCTGCACATCATGCGGGGCGTACCGCGCCGGGCCGTCGCGGCCCGACTGCCCGTCGCCGGCACGGAGTTCACGGCCGACGAGATCGCCGACACCGGCTCGGTCTGCCCCTGGAACTCCGACAACTTCGGCCTGGACCACGCCCACCCGGGCACCCAGGCCTACTACGACTCCCAGGTCGCCCAGTTCGCGGCGTGGGGCGTGGACTTCGTCAAGGCCGACGACATGCTCTTCCCGTACCACGAGCGGGAGATCGCCGCCTACGCGCGGGCGATCGAGCGCAGCGGCCGGCCGATCGAGCTGAGCCTGTCCCCCGGCACCGACGTGTCCCTCGCCCGGCTGGACCATCTGCGGGAGCACGCCACGATGTGGCGGGTCTGCGACGACCTGTGGGACAGATGGGAGGACGTCGAGGCCCAGTTCGCCCGGATGGCACGATGGGCGCCCTGGCAGGGCGAGGGCGGCTGGGCGGACGCCGACATGCTGCCGCTCGGCCGTATCGGCATCCGCGCCGAACGCGGTGCGGACCGGCTCTCCCGGCTCACCCGGCCCGAGCAGATCAGTCTGCTCACCCTGTGGCTGATCTCCCGTTCCCCGCTGATGATGGGCGGCGACCTGCCGACCAGCCCGCCGGAAACCATCGGACTCCTAGCCAACGACGAGGCGCTGGCCGTCCTCATGCACAGCACCGGCAGCCGAGAGGTGCTGCGCGAGGGCGACCTGGTGCTGTGGGCCGCCGACGACACCGACGGACGTACCCGTTACGCCGCCGTGTTCTCCCTGGCGGACGGGCCCCGCCGGTACCAGGTGCCGCTCGGCTCGATCGGCGCCCGCCCGGCCGATCGCGTCCGGGAACTGTGGACCCGTGCCGGCGTGGCGCACGACGGCCGGTGCCTGGCGGTCGACCTGCCCGCCCATGGGGCCGCGCTCTATCGTCTTGCGGAGGACGGCGTGCGTCCTTCCTCGGAGGACACCGGGCAGGAGTGAGCGTGGCGACGATCCAGGACGTGGCGAAGGCGGCCGGCGTGTCGGCGATGACCGTCTCCAACGTCATCAACGACCACCCCAACGTCCGTCCCGCCACCCGCGAGCGCGTCCTCACGGCGATGGCGCGGCTCGACTACCGGGTCAACGTGGCGGCCCGCAACCTCCGCAAGGGCCGTACCGGCACCATCGGCCTCGCGGTGCCCGAGGTGAACCGCCCGTACTACGGCCGGCTGGCCGAGGCCATCATCGCCGCGGCGGGCCGGCATGGGCTGCGGGTGAGCATCGAGCAGACCGGGGCCCGCCGGGAGAACGAGCTGGCGGCGCTGTCCCAGTCCCGCAACCGGCTCTACGACGGGCTGATCCTCAGCACCGTCGGGATGGGCCCGGCCGACGTCGAGGCGCTCGAAGTGGAGCACCCGGTGGTGATCCTCGGCGAGCGGATCTTCGGCGGGCCGGTGGACCATGTCGCGATGCCCAACGTCGAGGCGTCGGCTGCGGCCACCCGGCATCTGATCGAGCGGGGCTGCCGGCGGGTGGCCGCCGTGTGCGGGGAACCGCGGCACGAGGTCGACGTGTCGAGCCTGCGGCACACCGGCTACCGGCAGGCGCTGGCCGCCGCCGGTCTGCCCGAGGATCCGGAGCTCGTGCGGAGCGTGCCCGCGCTCACCATGGAGGCGGGGGCCCGGCAGGCGCGGGCGATGGTGGCGGGCGGGCTGGACTTCGACGGCGTGTTCTGTGTGACGGACACCGTGGCGATGGGCGTGCTGCGCGGTCTCGCGGATGCGGGGGTGCGGGTGCCGGAGCAGGTCAAGGTGATCGGTTTCGACAACGTCGACGAGAGCGCGTTCCTCGTCCCCTCGCTGTCCACGGTGGATCCGGATCACGACCTGATGGCGGAGCGGGCCGTCGCCCTGCTCGTCGCGCGGCTGGGCAGTGCGGGGCCACCGGCGGAGAAGGAGGAGTTCGTCGGACCCTTCTCGCTGGTCATCCGCGAGTCGACGGGCGACTGATCCCTTCATCACCCCTCCATTTGCCTAAGGCCTTTAGGAAGCTCCATAATCGGTTATGGAAAAGGAGGGAAACATCATGGTGCGCGCAGGGTTGACCACCGAGCGTCTGGTCCGTGCGGGCGCGGAACTCGCCGACGAGGTCGGCTTCGACCAGGTGACCGTGTCGGCGCTGGCCCGGCGGTTCGACGTCAAGGTCGCGAGTCTGTACTCGCACCTGAAGAACTCCCAGGACCTGAAGACGCGGATCGCGCTGCTCGCCCTGGAGGAGCTGGCCGACCGCGCCGCGGACGCGCTCGCCGGCCGGTCCGGCAAGGATGCCCTCGCCGCCTTCGCCGATGTGTACCGCGACTACGCCCACCGGCACCCCGGCCGCTACGCGGCGGCCCGGCACCCGCTCGACCCCGAGACGGCCGCCTCGAGTGCCGGCCCCCGGCACACGCAGTTGACCCGGGCGATCCTGCGCGGTTACGACCTCGCCGAGCCCGACCAGACCCACGCGGTCCGGCTCCTCGGCAGCGTCTTCCACGGCTACGTCAGCCTGGAGACGGCCGGCGGATTCAGCCACAGCGCCCCCGACTCGCAGGAGTCATGGACACGGATTCTCGACGCCCTCGATTCCCTGCTGCGCAACTGGCCCATCCCCTGACCCCTGGAAACGCAGGCCCACACCATGCACACCACCCCGCTCACCCCTGAACTCGTGCGCGGCGCCCTCGATCTGGAACGCACCGCCCAGGGCCTGCTGCCGCACCGGCTGCCGGCCCGCGCCCGCGCGCAGTGCGCCGACCCACAGCTGGCCATGGCGGAGTCCCAGCCCTCCGGCGTACGACTGGTCTTCCGCACCCGCGCGACCACCGTCGAACTGGACACCCTGCCGACCAAGCGGGTCTACGTCGGCGCACCGCCACGCCCGGACGGCGTGTACGACCTGCTCGTCGACGGACGTCCGGCCGGCAGCGGCCGGGTCGCCGGCGGCAACACGCTCGCCATCGACATGACCGCCGGTACGGCCGAGCACCGGCCGGGCCCGGTCGGGACCGTCCGCTTCTCCGCGCTGCCCGACACCCTCAAGGTCGTGGAGATCTGGCTGCCGCACAACGAGACGACCGAACTCGTCGCCCTGCGCACCGACGCGCCCGTGGCACCCGTACCGCACCACGGCGGCAAGGTGTGGCTGCATCACGGCAGTTCCATCAGCCACGGCTCGGACGCCGCGAGCCCGACCAGCACCTGGCCGGCGCTCGCCGCGTCCATCGGCGGGGCGGAGCTGATCAATCTCGGGCTGGGCGGCAGCGCCCTGCTGGACCCGTTCACCGCGCGCGCACTGCGCGACACGCCGGCCGACCTGATCAGCGTCAAGCTCGGCATCAACGTGGTCAACGCGGATCTGATGCGGCTGCGCGCGTTCGGTCCCGCCGTCCACGGCTTCCTCGACACCATCCGCGACGGGCACCCCGACACGCCGCTGCTCGTCGTCTCGCCGATCCTGTGTCCCATCCACGAGGACACGCCGGGCCCCAGCCTCCCGGACTTCTCCGCCCTGAGCGAGGGGCGGCTGCGGTTCCGGGCCGCCGGCGACCCGGCGGAGAAGGCGAGCGGAAAACTCACCCTGGGAGTCATCCGGCAGGAACTGGCCCGGATCGTGCGCGACCGGGCCGCAAAGGACCCGCGGCTGCACTACCTCGACGGCCGCGAGCTGTACGGAGAGGCCGACTTCGGCGAACTGCCGCTGCCGGACGACCTCCACCCGGACGCCGCCGCGCACCGCCGGATCGGCGAGCGGTTCGCGGCGCTGGCGTTCGGGCCGGGCGGCCTTCTGGCGGACGGCGTCGCCTGATCCGTACGGTCCGGCTCACACCAGGTGGGCGAAGATCACGAGGTTGTCGGTGTAGTCCTTGGCCTTGTGGTCGTACGCCCCCGCGCAGGTGATCAGCCGCACCTCGGGGCGCCGGGCGTCGGCGTAGACCCGCTTGCTGGGGAAGTCGTCCTTGGCGAACGTCTCCTGGTCGTCCACGACGAATTCGGCGTCGCGTCCGTCGGCGCGCTCCACGGTGAAGTGGTCGCCGCGCTTCAGCTGGTCCAGGCGGGCGAAGACGGCCGCGGAGGTCTTCGTGTCGACGTGCCCGGCGATGATCGCGGTGCCCTTCTCTCCGGGCGAGGCGCCCTTGGCGTACCAGCCGACGAGGTTGGTGTCGCCCGCCGGTGGCGGGTTCAGCTGCCCCGAGGTGCCGATGGTCAGGGTGGTGAAGGGGGCGTCTACGGCGATCTTCGGGATGCGCAGACGGGTCGGCGTGGACCTGGGCAGCTCCGTGCCGGGCTGCTGCGGGTCGGCCTGCTGCGGATCGACCTGCTCCGGAGCGGGCTGCCGCGGATCGGCCTGCCGCGGATCGACCTGCCGCGGATCGACCTGCCGCGGATCGACCTGCCGCGGGTCTGCCTGGTGCGGATCTGCCGGGGCGGCGGCACCCGCACCCGCGGTACGGGACGCCTGCGGCGAGTCGTCCGAGGTGTGGTTGCCGCCGAACACGCTGACGGCCAGGAGGACGATCGCCACGCCCAGCAGCGTCAGCCGCCCGCCACCGCCGGAACTCTCCCCGCCCTCCTGCGGTTTCGCGGAGGTCGGGGAGGAGGGATCTGCTGCCATCGGACACCACCTCACTCGGGCACGGCAGCACGGGGATCTGGACAAGGGCGCCGGAACGTTTCCGGGCGCGCGGGGAGGGACGTACCGTGGCGCCTGCACGAGGGGACGGTGTGCGTACAGACGTGGAGGAAAGCTCGCAGGTGCGGGCCGCCGACGCGATGGGCCGCCGGCGGCGGCCGCAGCCTCTGGGAGGAGGCGTTCGGTCAGGACGCCGGCTCGCCGGCCTTCTTGCGGCGCAGCAGGTACATGCCGCCCGCGCCCACGGCCAGCACGGCCAGGCCGCCCGTAGTGACACCCGGAGTCGCGAGCGCGCCGCCGCCGGTGTGCATGCCACCGTGCGGCCCGCCGTGGTCGCCGCCACGACCGCCGCCCCAGCCGCCGTCACCACCGCCGTCACCACCGCCGTCCCAGCCGCCGCCGTCACCACCGCCGTCACCACCGCCGCCCCAGCCGCCGCCGTCACCACCGCCATCCCGGCCGCCGCCCCAGCCGCCGCCGTCGCCACCCGAGCCCCAGTCGTCAGCGCGCACCGAGGCCAGTGCTCCGCCACCTGTGTGGATTCCACCGCGCGGCTCGTCGTGTCCACGGCCCCTGCCGTCGTCGTCGCCGTGATCATCGTCTTGATCGCGACCGTGGTCCTCGTCGGAGCCCTGGTCGTGGCCCTGGCTGTAAGAGGAGTCGTCTCGGCCCCCGTCGTCATCCGCCGGAGCGGCGAAGGCGGCGCCGGGCGCGCCGAAGGCCAGTGCGGCGGCAGCGGCCGCCGTGGCCAGAATCATGCGGGCAGAACGCATAGCGATGTCCTTCCGTCGTGACCGGGCAGCGGATCCGTCATCAGCTGGATAGACCCGTCCTCGACATGAACCACCGTCAGCGAGTACGCAAGTCCACACCATTCGGGCCACCCAGCCGAGTCACCTCGCCACCCGTCTGTCCCAGCGATCACGCCTCCGCGGCCCTCCGTCCGGGCGAATCACCCGGCGCGTCCCGCCGCCCTCACCCGGGGGCGGCGCCACGTCCGCGCCGCACCGGATGAGCCCCGGCACCATGCCGACCGGCACCGTCATGGTGGTCGCCTTCCAGGTGCGGGCCGGGCGCGGCGTCGCCCCCCCTGCGGCCGGCGGACGGGCCTGTCGCCGGGCGGGGCTCGCCTTCCTGGCCGCCTGGGCGCTGATCCCCCTGTCGGCGGGGGTCACCTGGCCGGGTGGCGGCCGTGGTGCTCGTCGTCGCCGTGGTGGTGCACACCGTCGGGGAGTTGTGGCATTCCGCCGCGGACTTCGAGGTGTCCTTCGCGCCCGCTCTGCATCGGCTGGGGACGGCCGGGCCGGTACGTCGTGGGTGCCCTGTTCGCGGTTACGGGGCTCCTCGCGCCGGTCGCGATGGGCTGCGCGCGGCGGCCGGAAGAGGTCCGGCCGGCCCCGGGGGCGCTCACGGCGCACGTGGCGACCGCTTCCTGACCCGCGGTCGGCGGCCGGGCCCCACCCGAGCGACGTACTCCCACCGGACCGATCGGGTCGTACGGCCGTGTGGGCACTCCTGGCCTGAATCCGACACGCCATCAATTCCGGCGGCACCCGAGCGACCCGCCCGCCGAGAAGGGGCACCCGTGCCCGAGACCGTCCAGCCCGGATCACGAGCCCTTCGGCTGTGCGCGGCGGGTGCTGGGCGCGCTGATCCGCGTCACCGCCGTCGCCGCGCCGGCCCGCGCCGAAGGCGGCAACCGTGACGGAGTATCCGGTCACCACCGCCGTCGACAGCATCCCGTCCGGGCCGGACCGGGCCGTGTGGTTCACGGAGAACGCCGCCGGACGGACCGAGCGGAATCACGCGCGGGCCCGACGGCCTAATCCGGTGCGCCGACAGCTCCGGCCGGATCGGCAGGATCGCCGCGCAGGGCACGATCACCACCCTTCGGGTGCCGGACGGCGCCGCCAGCGTGCCCCTCTGTCTGACGACGGGCCCCGGCCGGGCCGTGCGGTTCACCGAACTGATCGGCAACGCCATCGCCGCGTCCGGCCTCAGCCGAGATCCGGCCGGACCGGGCTAGGGACGCCCCGCCCCTCTTGTTATGACCGTCGTCATAACGCAGTCTGGTGCCGACGGCACGACAGGTCGACGCGGTGGGAGGAAGCGGTGGCGGACGCGATGGCGAGGGTCCTGTGGGAGCGGTACGAACCGGTGCACGATCTCGTGTACTTCGCACCAGAGGTGCACCGGGCGGCGGACGCTCTCGGGATGCGCGGATTCTGGATGGGGTACTTCGCGCTGCGCGCCGCACCGCTCGGCGAGGTCCCTCCGTCCGTCGTGACGAGCTGTTTCTACGTCTTCCACTCCTCCCGCGTGGCCCGGGCCCTGCCGGACGCCTGGACGTACGCGACTCCCGCCGAGGTGCTGGCCGCCCGCCAGGACGCCCTGGACGCGGCGATGACCGGCCTGTTCGGACCGGACACCGTCGGGTCGGCCGAGTTCGCCGAGGCCGCCGACCTCGCCTGGGAGGCCGCCGCGGCGGCGGACACCACTGGGCGGGTACTGGCCGCCGCCAACCAGGCACTGGAGCACCCGGACCGCCCTACCGCACGGCTGTGGCAGGGCCTGACGACGCTGCGCGAGCACCGGGGCGACGCGCACGTCGCGGTGCTGGAGAGTCAGGGACTCGGGCCGGTCGAGGCCATGGTGCTCAAGGCGGCCGCCGGCGAATCCGACGGTGCGTTCCTGCGGGAGACGCGCAAGTGGGAGCAGGCGGACTGGGATGCGGCCGGGGCACGCCTGCGGGAGCAGGGCCTGCTCGGACGCGACGGGTCCCTCACTCCGGCCGGCGCGGCCGTGCGCGCGGAGGTGGAGGCGCTGACGGACGCGGCGGCCGAAGGACCCTGGACCACCCTCGGCACCGACCGCACGAGACGCCTCGCCGACCTGCTGGACCCGCTGGCCCGCATGGTCGAGACGTCGGGGCTCCTGCCTCCGGGCAATCCGGTGGGCCTGACCCGGGGCAAGCACCCGGCCGGCCACTGACGGAGCCCCGGTCTGCCCGTCGCGAACCGCCCCGAGGCTCGCACCCGGTCGCCCACCGCCCGGCCTCCGGTCAGGCCTGTCGGCACGATGGTCCGGGGCGCAACCCAATCCTGTCGGTGACCGCGCTCTGGCTGGTCCGTCAGGACCGCACCAGGGGGCTACCCCGTCGGCCGCCGCCCGGCCTCAGGCCACACCCACCGGCGACAGCCCGGCGCGCGCAACCGACCCGATCGGCGACCGCAGGCAGACCGGCCCGTCAGGGCTTGTCGTCGGGGTCGTACGCCAACGACCACCGCCCGCCCTTTCCAGCCAAACCCGCCGGAAACCAGGTCCGGGGCGAGCCTCACACACCCCCGCCCGCCCTCCGGTCGGTCGAGCCCGTCAGAAACCAGCCTTAGGGGTAACCCCCCACAGACCGCCACCCGCTCTCCGGCGGACCCGTCGGCGCCCCCGCCCGGAATGTCGGGTCGGGGGTGCCGTACGGGCGGTCCGGTGGCGATGGTTACCAGGTCGCCGGTAGCCGTTCGGGGATTCGCTTCATGAAGCCCGTGCGCCAGACCAGTTGGCCGGGGGGTACGGCGAGCGCGAGGTCCGGGAGGCGGTCGAGGAGGACCTCCAGGGCGATCCGGGCGTGGGCGCGGCCGAGGGCGGTCGCGGGACAGTAGTGGGCGCCGCCGCCGAAGGAGAGGTGGTCGGCGGTGTTGTCGCGGTGGACGTCGAAGCGGTGCGGGTCGGGGAACTTCTCGGGGTCGAGGTTGGCGCCCTCCACCAGTACCAGGACGAGTTCCCCCCGGCGTATGTCCACATCGCCCAGCCGGACGTCCTCCAGAGCGAGGCGGGGCAGGGCGTCGCCGATGGACAGGTTGACCCGCAGCAACTCCTCCACGCCGGGACCGATCAGGTCCGGACGATCGCGCAGGAGGTCACGGGCGATGGGATGGGTGAGCAGGTGGACCAGGGCCATCGACAGGAAGCCGGAGGTGGAGATGACGCCCGCCCCGAACATGGTGACGCCGACGGTGGCCAGCATCTCGTCCGTGAGGTGGGCGTAGTCCGGGTCGTCGCGCAGCGCGGCGAGTTCGCCCATCAGGCCGTGGGTCGCGGGGTCGTCGAGCAGGGCCGTCATCCGGGCGATGTCCCGGTCCCAGTTGATCTGCGCGCCGGTGATCGGGCACGGCGAGTTCATGAAGGCGATGTCGAGGCTGCGCAGAAAGGCCGGGGCCTCGGTCTGCGGGATGCCCAGGATGCGGCAGTGCATGCCCGCCGAGTACGGCTCGCTGAACGCGCCGCGCAGGTCCGCCGTGGGGCCGTCGGCCACCATCCGGTCCACCAGCCGGTGCGCCTCCCCACGCAGCCACTCCGTCAGGCCCGGCGACTTCGGGTTGAGCGCCTTCAGCACCGCCCGGCGCAGCCCGGCCCCGGTGATGTTGCCCATGTTGTTCACGATCTCGGGCGGGATCGTGAGCGCGTACTGCCGGGGAACTCCGGGGGCGGAGGTGTCCTTCAGCGAGAACCGGTCGTCCTTCAGGACCTGAGCGCACAGGTCGTACGAGGACACCAGCCAGGCCTCGTCGCCGGCGATGGTCCGCACGCGCCGTACGGGGGTGGAGGCGCGCAGGTCCTCCACCTCGGCGGGAACCTTGGTGCCGTCCCAGGAGAACGGGAAGTCGAGCAGGGGCGGGTGGTCGGCGCGGGCGCCGGGAGCGGTGGTCATGCGGCGGTTCCTTCGAGGGCGACGGGGGTGACGATGGCGTGGCCCTGGTTGCGGGAGGCGCGCAGGCCGGCGCCACGGGAGTACAACAGCTCGGCCATCGGCAGCAGTTGGTGGTAGCAGTTGAGCGAGGAGGGCACCTTGAGGATGGCGGGGGTGTCCAGGAACAGCGGCGCCTCGGCGCACACGTACTCCAGGCACACGGCCCGCTGCCCCTCGGTCGGCGTCTCGCCTCGCGCACTGAGGAAACGATTCACCAGGGCGTCGCAGACAGCCCGGAAGGCTCCGTCGGAGGCCAGGCGCGCCTTGAGCTGCCGGTGGATGTCCTGGTAGGCGGGGTTGGTGCGGAACTCGGACATCGGCTGCCAGTCCAGCCGCAGGCCCTCCGGGTCGGCCGCCGTCACCGCGTCACGGACCTTGGCGCGCACACCGCGCAGGTTCTTCACCGCCTTGCGCCGGGCCTCGTCCGGTGGATAGCCGGACGCCTCGTACATCTCGGCGACGTACAGGTCGGTGTAGACGAAGTCGACCTTGTCGAAGTGGTCCAGTCCCCAGCGGGCGAGGTCGTGCAGGCGGCGGGCGGAGAAATAGCTGTTGCCCGGGGACACACCGATCACGGCGTGCGCGCCCTCGCCCAGGATGACTTCGCAGTGGGAGGTGTACGGCTGGACTTCGAAGACGTCGGCCATCAGCACGGATGCTGTGGTCAAGGGGAAATCCTCCGCCGCGCGCTAGTCCCGGTCGGGGCCCTGTGCCCCTGGTGTGGCGACGCGGCGCCCTCACGCTAGCCGTACGGATTCAACACGGGTAGTTACCGCCTGGGTTTGACTGAAAACAGTCGTAGCAATGCTCGAAGTCGGCCGCTGCAGGCTCCTGTTGCGGGGCATACGCTGGGGGCGTGGTCGACCGGGACGAGGATCGCGAGGATCCGGGACAGGTGGCGTCCCGGTTCACCGGACGCCCGGTCACCGGCGCACGGGCGGTCTCCGGGTCGCCGGCCGAGGTGACGCTGGACGACGGCGCATCGGTGATGGTCAAGCGGGGTGACGCTCCCGGGGCCGTACGCGCGGAGGTGGCCGGGCTGCGCTGGCTGGCCGCGGCGGGCGCGGTCCGGGTGCCGGCGGTGCTCGGTCACGACGAACGCTGGATGGTGACGGAGCGGGTACCGACCGGGCGGCCCGACCCGGAGGCGGCGCATCATTTCGGCCAGGCCCTGGCCGCCCTGCACGCCGCGGGTGCTTCGGATTTCGGAGCTCCGCCACCCGGCGGCCCCGAGGACGCGTTCATCGGCCTCGCACCCATGCGCAACGTGCCGGGCGACGACTGGCCCGGCTGGTACGCCGAGCACCGCGTGCTGCCGTATGTGCGCGGCGCGGTCGACCGTGGCACGCTCCGCCCGGACGAGGCGGCCGTGTTCGAGCGGGTCTGCGCGCGCCTGCCGGATCTGGCGGGACCGGCCGAGCCGCCCGCGCGCCTGCACGGCGACCTGTGGAGCGGGAACGTGCTGTGGGGCGCCGACGGCGACGTCCGGCTCATCGACCCGGCCGCGCACGGCGGTCACCGGGAGACGGACCTGGCGATGCTCCAGCTCTTCGGCTGCCCCCATCTCGACCGGGTGCTCGCGGGGTACGAGGAGACGGCACCGCTCGCGCCCGGGCGGCGCGACCGCGTGGGCGTGCACCAGCTTTTCCCGCTGCTGGTCCACGCCGTGCTGTTCGGACGCGGGTACGCCGATCAGGCTTTGACGGTGGCGCGGAGCGCGCTGTCGCTCGCGGGGTGACCGATCCCTTTCCCTTGCGGAAGCGCAACGTCCTGGGCTTCTCCGGCGTCATCGGCCATGCAGGCACGCCGTCCCTGCGGTGCCCGTCGGGCACCCCCTCCGACCCGTGGTTACTCAGCGTGAGGAAACCAACCACCCGTTCGATTCGTATAAGGACGTGAAAGCCGAATCAGGGAGAGACCATGCAACCGTTCACGCTCAACTACGCGCGCCCCGCTGTGCAGTTGGACGTCACCACTCCGTATGCGTACGACTCCGGACTGCAGTTGAACGTTCTCCCGGACGGGCGGATCGCCGCCACCGACCACGCGACCCTGAGAGCTCTGGGGACCACGACCTCGACGGCCGGTTCCAAGACGCACTTCGACGACTGAACGCGGGCCTTGGAAGATGACCGTGCTCATCCTGACCAGTGAAGAGGACGTGACGGCGGACATGGTGGTCCTCCGGCTGGGCGAGGCCGGTGTGCCCGTCGTCCGGCTCGACCCCGCCGATCTGACCAACGGGGTGGCGCTGTCGGGCGAGTACGTGCGGGGCGCCTGCCGTGGACATCTGTCCGTCGGCGGGCGCCTGGTGAGCATGGGCGGCCTGCGCTCCGTCTGGGTGCGCAGGCCGGGCGACGCCGCCGCCCGCGCCGCCCAGCCGTCCGCCTGGCTGACGGAGGAGTCGTCGCAGGCGCTGTACGGCATTCTGCGCACGATCGACGCGCGCTGGATGAACCATCCGGACGCGGCCCGCCGCGCCCGCCACAAGCCCTGGCAACTGCATCTCGCCCAGAGCAGCGGCCTCGCCGTGCCGGCCACGCTGATCACCACGTTCCCGCAGGCGGCCCGCGAGTTCGCGGAGCGGTTCCCGGATCTGGTGGTCAAGCCGGTGTCCGGCGCGCATCCACAGGAGCCGCCGCGTGCGGTGCCGACCAGCAGGGTCGCACCGGACACCGATTTCTCGGCGGTGGCCTTCGGTCCGACGCTGCTGCAGCGACGGATCGCCAAACGGGCCGACATCCGGCTCACCGTCGTCGGCGACACGCTGCTGGCCGCGCGCAAGCCCGCCGACCCGGACGCCCACCCCGACGACGTGGACGTCCGCTTCGCCCCGTCGGTCTCCCCCTGGCTCCCGGCGGACGTGCCCCCGCGCGTCGCCGAGGGCGTACGGCGGTACATGAGGGGCGCGGAACTGGCCTACGGCGCATTCGACTTCGCCGAGGACGCCGACGGGATCTGGTGGTTCCTGGAGTGCAACCAGTCGGGTCAGTTCGGTTTCGTCGAGATGGACACAGGTCAGCCCATCGCCGCCACCATCGCCAAGTGGCTCGCCGCGGACGGGGATCCGGACGACAGGTGTGCGGAGGGCGACCGGAGCGCAGGCTCTTGAAGGTGCGGGGATCGGCTCGGAGAAAGGAACGCCACATGCGTATCGGACTGCTGGGGACGGGCCCGTGGGCCCAGGCGGCGTACGCCCCCGCCCTCGCCGGGCACCCCGGTGTGGAGTTCGCCGGGGTGTGGGGCCGCCGGCCGGAGGCCGCCACGGCGCTGGCCGCGCAGTACGACGTCCCCGCGTACGACGACGTGGACGCGCTGCTCGCCGGCGTGGACGCCGTCGCCGTGGCCCTGCCACCGTCCGTGCAGGCCGAGTTGGCGGTGCGTGCGGCCCGGGCGGGCCGTCATCTGCTGCTGGACAAGCCGCTCGCGGTGTCGGCGGCCGAGGGGCGGGCCGTGGTGGCCGCGGTCGAGCGGGCCGGGGTGGCCTCGGTGGTCTTCTTCACCGCGCGCTTCCAGAAGGAGCCGGACGCCTGGATCGAGGAACAGGCGGCCGTGGCAGGCTGGTTCACGGCCCGCGCGCAGTGGCTGGGGGCCGTGTTCACCTCCGACAGCCCGTTCGCGGCCTCGCCGTGGCGGCGGGAGAAGGGCGCGCTGTGGGACGTCGGTCCGCACGCCCTGTCGGTACTGCTGCCGGTCCTCGGCGACGTACGGCAGGTCATGGCGGCGGCGCACGGTCCGGCGGACACCGTGCATCTGGTCCTCGACCATGCCACCGGCGCGTCGAGCAGCCTCACGCTGAGCCTGACGGCGCCGCCGGCGGCGGCCGGAGCCGATGTCGAACTGCGCGGCGAGGCGGGCGTGACGCTGATGCCGGGGAGTTCCGAAGGAGCGGTCCCCGCGCTCTCCCGGGCCACCGACGCCCTGCTCACGGCCGTGCGCACGGGCCGTCCCCATGCCTGCGACGCCGCGTTCGGCCTCCGCGTCACCGAGATCCTGGCGACAGCGCAGGCCCGCCTGACGGACGGCAGGGACCTGGGCCCGGCCGACTGACCGGTGACCGGCGACCGGGGCCGGCGGACACGCGCCGCCGGCCGTCGATGCCGGCGCTCGGGGTGAGCCGGACCGCTCCGGCTCACCCCGAGCCCAGAACCCCAGAGCCCCCGAACGGGGAACCCCGAACCCCAGCACCTCAGTAGCCGATGACGTCCGTGAAACCGTGCCCGGCGATGTCCTCTCCCGCGAACGTGCCGGTCACCCGGCATGCACCCGTGTAGGCGCCTTGCGTGGCGAAGAGCCCGCGATGGGTGATGTCGAGGGACGCGTCAAGGCTCGGAACGGTCAGCACCCACTGCCCGTCCCGGCCGGTTCGCCTTGCCTGGGTGATCAGGTGTGAGCCGTCGGGCTTGAGCTCGGTGAGCCAGGAGGTGCCGTCTCCCGCCGCGTCCCAGACGCTCAGATACCGGCCCGCGCCGAGGTCGAGCCCGAGCCAGGTGAACCGCGGTACCTCGGTGGCCCCGGAAACCCACTGGCGGTCGAACCAGGTGCGTCCGCCGACCTGGTGCGTGGTTCCCTCCACGGTGATGGTTCCCGACGTGGTCAGGCCGGGCAGCGCGTACTGCCCCGTCGTCCCGCCGAAGAAGGGGAACACACCGGCGCCGCCGTTGTAGAGCACGGGACCCTCGCGCCGAAGGCTGAGCCGAATCGAGGCGGTGTCGGTGACACCGGACATCTCCAGCTCGTCCAGGTCCCCGCTCAGGCTCAGGACCGACGTCTTCACGTCGAGTGAGTCCGCGGAAACCGTCACGCAGTCCTTGGTCTCGATCGCGTGCTTGTCGGCGGTGTGGCCGTCCGGTTCCCGGAGCAGCGCGACCGTGCTGAGACAGGCGCCGTTCATCTCCATCGCGTGGATCTTCACCCAGAAGACCTTCTCGCGGTCGTGCAGCCTGGCGCTGAGCCACCAGGAGTCCGCGTCGACGGCGGCGTTCGCGGCGAGTCCGTCGGCGGCGTCTATGAGTGTGGGTCGTAACGTGGTCATCCAATCTCCTGTCACCGGGCGGCCGTTGACGGCCGGACTCCTGTTGCCCTGCCGATCACCACCCACGCCCAGCATGTCACCCGGCACTGACAACGCCATCGGCCCAGAAGTTGATGCGCTCCCGTACGACGGGATAGCCCGCCTTGGTGAAGTGTGCGGCCATGGGGAAGTTGGTCCGGTCGGTGGCGGCGGCGATGAAGTCGGCGCCCTGGGCTGCCAGGAAGTGGGTGCACTCGGTGAGCAGGTCGTAGGCGTAACCGTGGCCACGTTGTTCCGGCACGACGCCGATGAAGCCGACGCAGGGTCCGGAGGGATTGCGCGCGGGGATGTGGATGCCGACCGGCTCGCCCTCGGGGGTGTGGGCGACCTGCCACCAGGCGCGCGGGGACGGAAACCAGTGGAAGACGTCCAGTTCCTGCTGTGCGGCCAGGTCCGGCCCGCCCTGTGCAGCGGCCCGGCGGGCGTGGGCGTCGAGGGTGACCGAGTGGATGCGGCGCAGCAGGTCGTAGAACACGGCGTCGTCCGGCTCGGCGGCGAAGGCGAGGCGGCCGGGGCGCTCCGGCAGGCCCCGGCCCGGGGTCCAGCGGTACAGGAAGCGCTCCACCAGCGGTGCGTAGCCGGCCGCGCGTGCGGCGGCGGCCCGGAGGTCGACGGCGGCGCGCAGTTCCGGGTCGTCGCGCCAGCCGGAGGGCAGGTCGAGTTCCAGTTCGTCGGTGTGCCAGGGCGCCGTCCGCAGGAGTTCGGCTCCGGCCTCCTCCTCGCCCTCGGCCACGTCGAACCAGTTGATCACGAGCGGTTCGGGGTCATCGGCCCGGCCCCACCAGGCGGCCCGGGCCACGGTGCGGCCGTCGCGTACGGCGATGCGCTGCCAGTCGGGGCGGTAGCGGGTGTTCCAGTGCTTGTCACGGAAGGCCAGCGGGTCGGGCATGGTGTCGAAAAGGTGCGCGGTGCTCGCGTCGAGCGCGCGGATGACCAGGGTGGTCATGGATTCCTCCGGGAGGCGTGCCGCACTGCGGCTGCGGGGACGCGCTCCCGGTCAGGCGTGGCACACCCGGGTGACGGGGAGGTGGGAGCGCGGGATGACAGTGGCCATGACGCTCGCCTCCTTCCGTCCGTCTCGGGCGTGCCGACTGAGGCTATCCGGGCCGCGCACGGGCCGTCCATCGCTTTTCGCCGACGGCGCCCGGGACGTCCGCCGCCCCTGGTGCTCTCCCGTCGGCGTGGACCTGCGCGGACCGGGCATCCCCGGCGGGAGGCCCGGGCGCGGAGGGCGGCGTAGCTTGGGGATGTGGCATCGGTGCGCGACGGGTCGTCGCATCGGGAGTTTGAAATTCGCGGCTGGTTGCGGGGCGCGCCACCGCCGTGGTGGGTACGGACGCTGCCCGTGCTGCTGCTCGCGGGCGTCACCGCGGCCACGGTGATCACTCCCGCCGCGCGGGACGCCGGTTTCGTGCTGGGCGCGATTCCACCGCTGGCCGTCCTGTCGTACGGCCCGCTGGCCACCGCATTCCTCGGCGCCGGGGTGGTCGCGGTGCTGAACGTCCCGGCCACCCATCTCAACCGCCCCGGCAACACCGATCTGCTCACGATCGTGTTCGTGGCCGTCCTGAGTGTGTTCGTGTCCTATGTGCGCAGCCGCCGGGACGCCCAGCTGGACACGGAGCGGGCCATCGGCGAGGCCGTGCAGCGAGCCGTGATGCCGCTGCTGCCGGAGCGGGTCGGGAACGTGGGCTGCGCGGGCTTCTACCGGGCCGCGCAGGACGGGACGCTGGTGGGCGGGGACTTCTTCGACGTACGGGACGGGCCGTACGGCGTGCGCGCGGTGATGGGGGACGTGCAGGGGCACGGCCTGTCGGCGGTCTCGACGGTGGTGTCGTTGCTGGGCGCGTTCCGCGAGGCGGTGCTGGACGAGCCGGACCTGGAGTCGGTCGCCGCACGGATGGACCGCAGGCTGGCGGTGGATTCGGCGGCCGTGCGGCATCCGGAGCTGTTCGCCACGGCGGTGCTGCTGGAGTTCTCCCCCGACGGGCGGGCCGTGCGCGTGGTGACCTGCGGTCATCCGGCGCCCGTGCTGCTGCACGAGGAGGACGCCCTGGAGCTGACGGTCGTGCCGGGACCGCCGCTGGGGATCGGGCTGGTCGGCATCGGCCCGCCGAAGGAGGTCACCGTGACGCTCGGGCCGCGCGACCGGCTCTTCCTGGCCTCCGACGGGGTCTGGGAGGCTCGGGACGCCGACGACGCCTTCTATCCGCTGCCCGCGCGGCTCGCCGCCCTGAACGGCACGGCGTCCGCCGAGCTGCCCGGGGCTGTGTGGACGGAGCTGGTGCGGCAGGACTACGAGGTCCGGGACGACGTCACCATGCTGGTGCTGGCGCCCGCGCCCCCGGCCGCCTGACCGCCCCGCCCGTCAGCCCACGTCCCACAGGAAGCGGTGGGTGTGGATGCCGAAGTACGGAAAGGACTGGACCTCGCGGACACCTTCCAGGGGTCGTACCACGTCGTTGACGAAGTCCAGCAGGGCCTTCGGGCCTGGGGCGACCACCTCGGCGAACAGATCGAATCCGCCCGAGGTCAGCACCGAGTAGACGACCTCCTGGCGTTCGGCGAGGGCGTCGGCGACGGCGCGGGGGTCGCCGTCGACGCCGATCCCGAGCAGGGCCATGGTCTGTCCGCCCATGGCCATCGGGTCGGTGACCCCGACCACCTGGACGGCCTTGGAGTCCAGCAGGCGTTGCAGCCGCTGCCGCGCCGCCGAGGCGGACAGGCCGACCTTTGGGCCGAGGTCGGCGTAGGCGATACGGCCGTCGGTCTGCAGCTCGCGCAGAATGGCCCGGTCGATCTCGTCCACGCGTGTCCTTCCGTGCGGGTATGGCCGCAGCTCTCAGTCCGCCAGTTCGGCGAGGGCGGCGGCGAAGATTTGGGTGTGGATGTCGACGTCCTGCTCGGTGGTGTCCGGGCACATGAGCGCCATGTTGTGGAACGGGGTGAGCAGGATGCCCCGGTTGGCGAGGTAGAGGTGCAGGAAGTCCTCCAGCTCCGGGTCGGAGACGGCCGCGGACTCGGTGCCGGTGCGCGGCGCCGGGCTGGTGAAACAGTACTCGGTGCGGGCGCCGAGCCGGCTCACGGACCACGGCAGCCGATGCGCCTCGATGCCCGCCCGGACACCCGCCTCGAAGCGCTCGGAGAGCTTGGCCATCCGGGCGAACGCCTCGTCGGTGAGGACGTGTTCGAGGGTGGCCCGCGTCGCGGCGACCGACAGCGCGTTGCCGGCGAGGGTGCCGCCGACGCCGCCCATGTCGACGAGGTCCAGGTCGGCGCGGGACAGCAGCCGCTCGGCGAGTTCGGCGGACAGCCCGTAGGCACCGGCCGGGATGCCGCCGCCGATGGCCTTGCCGATGGTCAGCAGGTCCGGTTCCAGGTCCCATGCGGCGGTGCAGCCGCCGGGTCCGGCGGAGAAGGTGTGGGTCTCGTCGTTGATGAGCAGGCTGCCGTAGCGCCTGGTCAGCTCGCGGACTCCGGCGAGGTAGCCCGGTTCGGGCAGGACGATGCCGATGTTGGTGAGGGCGGGTTCCATCAGGACGGCGGCGACGTCACCGTGGGCCAGTTCGCGCTCCAGGCCGGCGAGGTCGTTGAACTCGGCCACCCGGCTGGTCAGGGTCACGTCGCAGGGGGCGCCGACGTTGCCGGGGCGGGCGGTGCCCGCGCCGTCCGGGCCGACGACGATCAGGGACTCGTCGACGCTGCCGTGGTAGCAGTAGCTGTTCACGAGGATCTTCGGGCGCCCGGTGACGGCCCGGGCGAGCCGGATCGCCCAGCGGTTGGCGTCGGTCGCGGTGAGCGAGAAGCTCCAGCGCGCCAGGCCGAACCGGCGGGTCAGCTCGGCGCCGACCCACTCCGCGTCCTCCGTCGGCAGCATCGCCGTGGCCCCGCCCTGCTCGGCGAACCGCATCCGCACGGCGTCCGTGACCGGGGCGGGCGAGTGGCCGGCCATCGCACCGGTGTCGCCGAGGCAGAAGTCGATGTACTCGTGCCCGTCCACATCGGTGACCCGGGCGCCGCGCGCACCGGCCAGATAGCGGGGAAAGGCACCGGCCGTCTTGTTCATCCAGGTCATCGGCACCCGGCCGAAGAGGTGGTCGGCCCCCGCATAGGCCGCGCGGGAGCGCGGGTTGCGGCGCTCGGCCTCGGCGCTCTCGCGGGCCAGGAGGGCGTGCAGACGCGTGCGGTCCATGGAGTACCTCACTGAAGACGGTGACGGATGCGATGACTCTACGATCGAAACAGCAATCAATTCAACCTTTGACGCGTGAATCAATTGCCTGGGCGATCGAAT
The DNA here is from genome assembly GCF_040680215.1 of Streptomyces sp. NPDC052107. Classification (NCBI taxonomy): domain Bacteria; kingdom Bacillati; phylum Actinomycetota; class Actinomycetes; order Kitasatosporales; family Streptomycetaceae; genus Streptomyces; species Streptomyces sp. NPDC052107. Next base: position 59,205 of record NZ_JBFAWG010000020.1, on the reverse strand, counting down.
CGAGCGCACCATCCGGAGTGCGACGGGCGACGCATCCCCCTCCCCCAACTGACGAACCCACAGCCGGAGTTCGAGCGTTCCGGCTCAAACGCCAGGGTTCGCCACCCCTTCCGACAGGTAGAAATATCTACGAGCATGCATCTGCCGAGGGCAGGCGGCCGGCGGCAGGCGGACGAGGACACCCGGAGCAGTGCATGCCGAACACGATGTGGAAGCGGGGCGTGGAGTGGCTGGCGGCGGCGTCGGCGGACCCGCGCTCCTGCAAGTGGGAGTGGGATCACGGCCAGGGCATCTCGCTGCTGGAGGCGGGACGCTTCTGGGACGTGCTGAGCGTCCCCGAGCGGCTGGGCCTGGTCACGCTCGACCTGCTGTGGCGGCCCGGGATGCCCGTGCCGGGGCCGACGCTGGTCGACACGGCGGCGGGCCGGGTCGGGTTCTTCCTGCCGCCGGACCCCTCGGGGGGCTGGGTGGGAGCCGGTCTGCGCTACGCGACCAAGGGGGCTTGGGTCGCCGTACCGCCGCCGTACCGGCCCGCGCGATTCCTGGAGTGGCTCGTACCCCCGGACGGCTCCGGCGCGCTCCATCTGCCCGGCGCCCTGGAGGAGTCGCTGCGGCGGGCCAACGGCACCCTCGCCGTCCTCGCACCGCTGTGCGGGCAGTGACGGTTCAGGCGCGCTCGGCCGCGGGCCGCCCACCCGAGCCGGCCCCGGGGCGGGCGGCCGACAGCGCGTCGGGGTCCGCGGGCACGGCGCGTCCCTGTGCCCGCCACTCGGCGACGAGGCGGGCGTAGATCGGCTCCCGGGCCCGATCCACCTGCGCCGACCGGCGCATCCGGTCCAGCCGTTCGATCCGGTCCAGCCAATCCAAGCGGTTCGCCGGGTCCAAGCGGTTCATGCCGGGGCAACGCCCGTGGGCCGTCACCGGTACGCCCCGCGCCGCAGGGTCACCGGGTCGGGTGAGGCCATCCCCGGAACGTGGCCTTCCACTCGTCGGACAAGCATCCCGCCGTCAGGCAGCGGCCCGGGCGGCCGCCCGACGGGCGCGGCAGCCGGTGCGCTCCTATCCTGGGACGGTCAGGGCTCCGACGTCCCGCCCAGCGCACGCTCACCACTCACGTGCTTGGAGTCAGCCCCATGTCGCATACGTCCGCACGCCTGCTGAGGGGGGCCGCGGTCGCCGTCGCGGTGGGCACGCTGATGACACCCTGCGCCGCCGGCCCGGTCCTGGCGTCACCGGCCTCCGTGCCGGCCACCCTTGCCGCCGGCTCGCCCGGCCCGACTCCCTCGGGACCGGCCGTCCGTGACCTGTCCCCCGGCGTGGCACGCCAACTGGACGCCGCCGTGCGCAAGGTGATGCACGAGGCGACCATACCCGGCGTGACCGTCGGCATCTGGACGCCGGGACAGCCGAGTTACGTCCGCTCGTTCGGGGTCGCCGACAAGGGCACCGGCCGGAAGATGACGCCGGACCTGTACATGCGCATCGGCAGCGAGACCAAGACGTTCACCGTGACCGCGCTGCTGCAGCTGGTGGACCAGAAGAAGGTCGGCCTGGACGACCCGATCGGCAAGTACATCGGCGGCGTGCCCGACGAGAACAGGATCACGCTGCGTCAGCTCGCCGACATGCGCAGCGGACTGTACAACTACTCCAAGGATCCCGGCTTCGACAAGGCGCTCACCTCGAACCCGCAACGGTCCTTCACTCCCCAGCAGTTGCTCGCCTACTCCTTCAGGCATCCGGTGCTGTTCCAGCCGGGGCAGAAGTTCTCCTACAGCAACACGAACCTCATCCTGCTCGGACTGGTGGTGGAGAAGGAGAGCGGGCAGCGCCTCGGTGACTACATCAAGCAGCACATCCTCGATCCGGCCGGCATGACGCACACGCTCTTCCCGACCGGCAATGAGTTCCCCACCCCGCACGCGCAGGGCTACACCGTGCAGACGGCCAACGGCAAGGAAGCGGACGCGGCCGACTGGAATCCGTCCTGGGGCTGGGCGGCCGGCGCGATGATCTCGAACCTCCGGGATCTGCGCACCTGGGCACCCACGGTCGCCACGGGCCGGTTCCCGGACGGGACGTGGATGATCAGTGCCGCCGCCCAGAAGCAGCGGCTGATCACCCCGGAAACCGGCTCGATACGGGGCGCCGGATACGGTCTGGGCATCTTCGACGTGCAGGGATGGATCGGCCACAACGGCTCCTTGCCGGGCTACGAGACGGTGGCCGTCTACCTGCCGGCGACACGGACGACGCTCGTCGCACTGCTGAACACCGACACCGACTACCGGTCCCAGGAGCCCAGCACCGTCCTGGCCGAAGCGATCACGAAGATCATCTCTCCGGCACACGTCTACAACCTGCCGGTCACGCGCACCCGATGAGGCCGCACGGGCCGTCGGTCGTCGCGCGCCGCCGGCCGGAGATCCCGGTCCGGCCGGGTACCCGAGCCGGAACGCGGGGCCGCGACCGGACCCCCGTTCCGGTCGTGCCCCGCGGACTGCCGAAGCTACGTGCGCTGCCGGGCCCGGGGTAGTGCACCGGTGTCAGGCAGAGTCCCCACGGCACTCACCGCTGCACAGACGAGTCCGGTTGGTCCGGGTTCGCCGCGCCACGGCCGGGTACACCGAGGTCGGGCACGGGCAGCTCGCCGGTGATGAGGTGGGCGAGGACGACCTCGTACAGGTCGGTGCCGCCGGCCGTCAGCCGGCGTTCCAGGACGGGTTCGGCGGCCCGGACGTGTTCGCGCACCGTCTGGGCGTGTACGCCGAGGACCTGGGCGGCGCGTTCGGCGTGCGCGTCGGCGGCGGTCCAGGCGCGCAGGGTGCCGCGCAGATCCCGGCCGTCCTCGTCGAGGCGGCCGAGCAGACCCTCCGCCCAGGACCGCAGCGCACTCGTCCCGAGCAGTTCGGTGAGCCGGGTCCCCACCGGCGGATCGGATGCCCCGCCGGAGAGGTCGTACGGGCCGTGTGCGGCCTCGGTGTTGAGGGCGGCGTGGGCGAGGGCTCGCACGGGCAGCCGGGTGAGGTCGGCGCCGAGCCGCGCGGCGACCCGGTCCATCCGGGCCCGGACCGTGTTGCGGCTGACACCGAGCACCTTGGCCGCGTTCACGGCGGTGAACTCCAGGCCGAGCCGGGTGGTGGCGAGCAGTTCGGCGCGCACATGGTGCGGCAGCGTGTCCAGCGGGCGCAGCAGGACGGCGGCCCAGGCCCGCAGCGCGGCGGGGTCCATGAGCTGTGCGGGGCGGGCGCGGGCGGCGTAGACGGCGTACCGGTCGGGCCGGAAGCGGGCCACGGCGAGGGCGGTGACGGCCTGGCCGTAGGCGGTGGCGGTCAGGGCGAGGCGCTGCCGGGGGCTGCCGCCGAGGAAGGTGCCGGGCCGGCAGGCGACGAGGGATCTCAGCCGCTCCTCCACCTCGGCGGTCGGTCCGACGACGATGACGTGTTCGTCCACCGCGGGGCAGCGCACGACGAGTGCCCGGCCGTCGGTGGCGTCCACGCACGCGTCGGCGAGCCGGTCGCGTTCCACGGCGGTGTCCTCGAGGACGTAGACACGGGCGGTGTCCCGTTCCAGCAGGCCCGGCCACAGCCCGGCGGCGACCCGGCGGGCGGAGACGGTGTCCTCCACCATGAGCAGTTGCAGGATCGCCAGCCGCAGATCGGCCGTGGCCCGCCGCAGCCGCCGCCCGGACTCGGCCGACTCCCGTTCCCTGAGCAGGAGTTCCAGTACGCCGGCGGTGTGGCCGAGGATCTCGGTGGTGCGCCGGTCGAAGGGCTCCGGGCGGGCCACCGCGAGGACGGCTCGCTTCGCCGGGCCGGGCCCCGGATGCCGTATCCCGACCAGCCGCACATGCCGTGCCCCGTCGTCGAGGGACGCGGCGGAGACCCGGCCGGTGGCGACGCCGGCGACGACGGCGGAGTCGAGCGGCAGCCGCTCACCGGCGAGCAGGCCCCCGCGGTCGTCCTGGAGGCACACCGCCGCGTTCACGGTCCGGGCGAGCCAGTCGGCGAGCCGGCGAAGATCACGTCCGGCGGGCCGCAGCTGGTCCAGCAACTCCTGGGCCCAGGCGCTGTCTCGGCCGTACGGCTGTTGGAACGGCGGGCCCCCGTCCGGTCGGCCGGCCACGTGCCCCTCTCCTCGCCTCCGTGTTGACCTGGGCTTACGCATCAGCACGTTACCCGAACACGCCGTGCTCCCGCACACGGGCATGGCTCCGCCGGCTGGCCCGGGGGTGGGCCGCCGGCGGAGATGTCACGTCCAGGGCCGGGGGGAGGCCCCGGACGGCTTGGGGTGCGGGTAGTCGCGGGCGACCCGCCGGTGCGGGGCACGGTGCGGCATGGGCAGGGCGTCGGCGAGCGCCGAGGCGACGCTGCCGACGTCGCGCCGGGGAGCGCCGGATCCGGGCATGACAGCGGGAACAGGTATGAAGCCATACCTATGCCGAAGTCCCCACGGGCCTGCGATGCACGCCCACCGCCCGCTGACGGCATAAGCTCGGTGAATGGCGAAGTACTTCGACGTGCACCCCGAGAACCCGCAGCCGCGCAGCATCGCCCAGATCGCCGACGCGGTGCGCTCGGAAGCACTCATCGCATACCCGACCGACTCCTGTTACGCGCTGGGCTGCCGGCTGGGCAGCCGGGACGGCATGGACCGGATCCGTTCCATCCGCCAACTGGACGACCGGCACCACTTCACCCTGATGTGCCGGGACTTCGCGCAGCTCGGCCAGTTCGTACTGGTGGACAAGGACGTGTTCCGGGCCGTGAAGGCGTCGACGCCGGGCAGCTACACCTTCATCCTGCCGGCCACCCGCGAGGTGCCGCGCAAGCTGCTGCACCCGAAGAAGAAGACCGTGGGCGTACGCATCCCCGACCATGTGGTCACCCAGGCGCTGCTGGCGGAGCTGGGCGAGCCGCTGCTGTCCAGCACGCTGCTGCTGCCGGACGAGGAGGAGCCGCTGACGCAGGGCTGGGAGATCAAGGACCGGCTCGACCACGTGGTGGACGCGGTGGTCGACTCCGGCGACTGCGGTACCGAGCCGACGACGGTCGTGGACTTCTCCAGCGGTGAGGCGGAGATCGTGCGGCGGGGCGCCGGGGACACCAGCCGTTTCGAGTGAGCGCGGGGCACTCCCGGTGCGGGGATACGGATCTTGCATGACAGCATGGGCCGTAGCCGTGGCGTCGAGGGGCCATCCCCGCCCGACGCCCATGTCCCCCAGGGAGGCCTGCCCACCATGACCGATGTCCAGGCAACCGATCTCGACATCACGACCGAGGACGGCGTCGCCGACGCCTACCTCGCCCATCCCGCCGACGGCCGCCCGCGTCCGGGCGTGCTGTTCTACCAGGACGCCTACGGCCTGCGGCCGCACCTGAGGTCGATGGCCGACCGGCTGGCCGTCGCCGGCTACACCGTGCTGGTGCCGAACGTCTTCTACCGCCTCGGCCGCACCCCGGTCGTCGAGCTGCCAGAGTTCATCGACCCGGCCGCCGATCCGACCCTCTGGGAGCGACTCGGCCCGGTCGTGTCCTCGCTGACCCCGGACCTGATCAAGCGGGACGCGGGCGCCTATCTGCGATGGCTGGCCGACAGCCCACTGGTCAACGACGGGCCGGTCGCGGTGACCGGTTACTGCATGGGCGCCCGTCTGACCCTGCGGACGGCGGCCGCGTACCCGGACCGGGTCGCGGCGGCGGCCGGCTTCCACGGCGGCGGCCTGGCCACCGACGAGCCGGCCAGCCCGCACCTGGGCGCTCCGGACATCACCGCGGAGCTGTACTTCGGACACGCCGACAACGACCGGTCGCTGCCCCCGGAGCAGATCGAGCGCTTCGAGAAGGCCCTGACCGAAGCCGGGGTCCGGCACACCTGCGAGGTCTACCCCGGCGCCCGGCACGGCTACACGCAGGCGGACACGAACGCGTACGACCACAAGGCCGACGAGCGGCACTGGGCGGCCCTGCTCGACCTGCTCGACCGCACGTTCTGACGCCGGCCCACGGCGCCCGCCACACGGCGGGCGCCGTGGGCCGGTCCGCTCATTGCATTGACATGCACGCGTCTCGGTACGAGTCTGAGAGCGCTCTCAAACAGGTACGGACCAATATCCGTACGACCCCGACCCCACACGGAGGCAAGAGAGTGCCGCATCAACTCACCCGCCCCGCGCTGCCCCTGGCCGCCGCCGCGGCCCTGGTCGGCGGAGTGCTCGTCCTCGGTGCCCCGGACCACGCCGGCGCCGCCGTACCGGACACCATCCCGCTGAAGATCACCAACAACTCGGGCCGCTCCGAACCCGTCTACGTCTACGACCTCGGCACCCAGCTGTCCTCCGGGCAGCAGGGCTGGGCCGACGCGAACGGGGGCTTCCATGCCTGGCCGGCGGGCGGCAACCCGCCGGCGCCCGCCCCGGACGCGGCGATCGCCGGCCCGGCCCCCGGACAGTCGAAGACCATCCGGATACCGAAGTTCTCCGGCCGGATCTACTTCTCCTACGGCCAGAGGCTCGACTTCCGGCTGACCACCGGCGGCCTGGTGCAGCCGGCCGTGCAGAACCCCTCCGACCCCAACCGGAACATCCTGTTCAACTGGTCCGAGTACACCCTCAACGACTCGGGACTGTGGCTGAACAGCACCCAGGTGGACATGTTCTCGGCGCCGTACGCGGTCGGCGTGCAGCGCTCCGACGGCAGCGTGAGCAGCACCGGGCACCTGAAGTCCGGTGGGTACAACGGCTTCTTCGACACGCTGCGCAGCCGGTCGGGCGGCTGGGCCGGACTGATCCAGACCCGCTCCGACGGTACGGTGCTGCGCGCCCTGTCGCCCCTGTACGGGGTGGAGACCGGCGCGCTGCCGGCGAGCGTCATGGACGACTACGTCAACCGGGTCTGGCAGAAGTACACGACGTCGACGCTGACCGTCACGCCGTTCGCCGACCAGCCGGGCACCAAGTACTACGGCCGGGTGTCGGGGAACGTCATGAACTTCACGAACGCCTCGGGCGCGGTCGTCACCGGCTTCCAGAAGCCGGACGCGGACAGTGTCTTCGGCTGCCACAAGCTGCTCGACGCACCCAACGACAATGTGCGGGGCCCCATCTCCCGTACGCTGTGCGCCGGCTTCAACCGCTCGACCCTGCTGGTCAACCCGAACCAGCCGGACACCTCCGCGGCCGCCTTCTACCAGGACCCGGTGACCAACCAGTACGCGCGTGCGGTCCATGCGCAGATGGCCGACGGAAAGGCCTACGCGTTCGCCTTCGACGACGTCGGCAACCAGGAGTCGCTGGTCCACGACGGCAGCCCGCAGCAGGCGTATCTGACGCTGGATCCGCTGAGCTGACATGCCACGGCCCCGCACCGCTCGGTGCGGGGCCGCGTCGGGTGAACACTCAGCCGGTCGTCAGGGCGGTGTCGTCCACGACGAAGCTGGTCTGCAGCGAGGAGTCCTCCACGCCGTTGAACTTCAAGGTGACCGTCTGGCCCGCCAGCGAGGACAGGTCGAAGGTCTTCTGGCTGTAGCCGGAGGCCTTGTTGAGGTTCGAGTAGGTCGCGAGGGTATTCGAACCCGCGGTCACCGTCAGCTTGTCGTACTGGGTGCTGGTGGTGGTCTCCGCGGTGTCGATGTGCAAGTAGAAGGTCAGGGTCGCCTTGCAGCCCGCGGGGATCGACACCGACTGCGACAGCGTGTCGGTGTGGGTGGTGCCGTAGCCGTCGAGCCAGGCCTTGTACGAGCCGCCGTGGGCCGCCTCACCGGTGTCGTTGGTGATGACGCCGCTGGTGGCGGTCCAGCCGGTGCTTCCGGACTCGAAGCCGGGGTTGCTCAGCAGCTGGGTCGAGGTGCAGCCGCCACCACTGGTGCTGACCGTCCAGGTGAAGGTCGCGGTGCCGGTGGCACCGGTGGAGTCGGTCACCGTCACCGTGGTGTTGTAGGTGCCCGCCGTGGTGGGCGTGCCGGTGATCAGGCCGGTGGAGCTGTTGATCGACAGGCCCGCGGGCAGACCGGAGGCACTGTAGGTCAGGGCGCCGCTGTTGGTGCTGCTCGCCTGGACCTGGAGGCTGACAGCGGTACCGACGGTGGAGTTCTGGTTGCCCGGGTTGGTGACCGTCACCCCGTTGCCCGGCGGGGTGACATGGCTGCCGACGTTGATGCCGGCGAAGGCGTTGGCGACTCCGGCGTACTGGGCGGAGTTGGCCCCGTACAGCGCGGTGGCCGCGTTCAGGGCGGCGGTGCGGGCGCCCGCATAGTTGGTGCTCGACGTCATGTACGTCGTCAGCGCCTTGTACCAGATCTGCAGCGCGGCGGCCCGGCCGATGCCGGTGACGGCGACGCCGTCCGACGTCGGGCTGTTGTAGGTCACGCCGTTGATGACCTTGGTACCGCTGCCCTCGGACAGCAGGTAGAACATGTGGTTCGCCGGGCCGGAGGAGTAGTGCACGTCGAGGTTGCCGACGCCGGAGTACCAGCTGTCCGCCGAGCCGCCGTCCTTGCTCGGCTTGTCCATGTAGCGCAGCGGGGTGCCGTTGCCGTTGATGTCGATCTTCTCGCCGATGAGGTAGTCACCGACGTCGGAGCTGTTGTTGGCGTAGAACTCCACGCCGGTGCCGAAGATGTCGCTGGTGGCCTCGTTCAGGCCGCCGGACTCACCGGTGTAGTCCAGGCCGGCGGTGTTGGAGGTGACGCCGTGGCTCATCTCGTGGCCGGCCACGTCCAGCGAGGTCAGCGGGTCGTTGTTGGCGGAGCCGTCGCCGTAGGTCATGCAGAAGCAGCTGTCGTCCCAGAAGGCGTTGACGTAGTTGCTGCTGTAGTGGACGCGGCTGTAGGCCGCGACGCCGTCGTTGCGGATGCCGCTGCGGCCGAAGGTGTTCTTGTAGAAGTCCCAGGTCTCCTGCGCGCCGTAGTGGGCGTCGGCGCCCGCGGTGGCGGCGTTGGAGTTGGTGCCGTCGCCCCAGGTGTCGTTGCTCTGCGAGAACAGGGTCCCGGTGCCCGAGGTGCCGTGGTTCAGGTTGTACGTCTTGTGGCCGCCGCGCGTCCCGTCGTTCAGGGTGTACGTCGAACCCGACTGGGTCGTGGTCAGCGTGACCTGCCCGCTGTACCGGGTGTTGCCGACGCCGGTCTCGATCGCCTGGTACCGGTGCAGCTCCTTGCCGGTGGTGGCGTCGGTGATGACGTGCAGCTTGCTGGGCGTGCCGTCGTCCTGGAACCCGCCGATCACCGTCTCCCAGGCGAGCTTCGGGGTGCCGGTTCCGGCCCAGATCACCTTACGGGCGCTGTCGGTGGTGGGCTTCTTGGCCAGGGACTTGGCGGCCTTCAGCGCCTTGGACTCGGCGGCCGACTTGGTGAGGGTCGCGGTGGTGGAGGCGACCTTGATCCTGTGCTTGTTGTTGTAGGTGGTGCTCACGGTGCCCGCGGCCAGGGAGGCGGGCGGGGTGTGCACGACGAGGTCGCCACCGAGGACGGGCAGGCCGGCATACGTGCGCTCGTACCGGGTGTGCAGGGTGCCGTCGTTGTCCTTGACGACGTCCTTGACGACCAGCTTCTCCTTCGCACCGAGCCCCAGGGTGCGGGCGGTCGCGGCGGTCTGCTGCTGGGCGCTCTTGATCAGTGCCTGGTGCTGGGCCGGGCTGAGCTTGGCCTCCAGGCCGCCGGTGCGCAGCGGGCTGGGGTGGGGAGCGGCAGGCTTGGCGATGGCCGGAGTGGCCTGCATGCCGAGGGTGAGCAAGGCCGCGGTGGAGACCAGGGCGGCTCCGACCGTGGCACGCTTGTGGGGAAGGCGTCTGTGGGGTCTCACTCGTACTCCTCCTGCTGCGGCCGCCGGGTCGCGACCGGTGACAGACGGGCAGACAGGTCTGCTGCCCGGGTGAGCTGAGCTGTGCGGGACCGTGATCCGTGAACACACCGGGGATGTGCAGTGCGTGGAGGAAGGATTCCAGCCTTGTCCCGCGCATGTCAGTCACCTGGAGGTCATTCGAGGGTTTTCCCTATGCCGGTGGGTGCGGGTGCGCCGGCCGCGGCAGCTCACGCGCGGTCGTACGGCGTTGTTCCGCCTACCGGGCGTCCGGTGAGTGGAGAGGTCCGGGATCCGGTGGAGCCGCTGCCAAGTGGCGTTGCAGGAAACGCGCCTGGTGCCGCAGCAGGTCGTGCGTGACGTCGGTGCCGAGAGGCTGGTGCCCCGCGCCGGGCAGGAGCAGCACCTCGTGCGGCCGGCCCGCGGCGAGCAGGGCGTCGGACAGCCGGAGGGTGTGGGCGGGCGGAACCTTGGGGTCCGCGAGTCCGTGGACGAGCAGCAGGGGACGGGTGAGCCGGGGCGCCTCGCGGAGCAGGGAGTTGGCCTCGTACCGCTCGGGGTAGGCCTCCGGGTGACCGAGGAACCGCTCGCGCCAGTGGGCGTCGTAGAGTCGCTGGTCGGTCACGCCCGCGCCGGCCACGGCGGCGCGGAAGACGTCCGGGCGGCGCAGCACGGCGAGCACGGCGAGCGAGCCGCTGAACGACCAGCCGCGGATGCCGACCCTGCGCAGGTCGAGCACGGGGTGCGCGCGGGCGGCCGCCCGCAGCGCGCTCACCTGGTCGTCGAGCGCGGGCCCGAACAGATCGCCGTACGCCTCGCGTTCCCAGTCCGGCCCGCGCCCCGGGGTGCCCCGGCCGTCGGTCACGAGCACCGCGAAGCCCTGCTCGGCGAACCACTGCGACACCAGCGTCTTCCAGTCATGGGCCGCGGTGACCCGCTGACCGCCCGCGCCGCCGTAGGGGTCGAGCAGCACCGGAAGCGGGCCGTCTTCCGCCGGCCGGTGCCAGGAGGGCAGGTAGAGGGCGGCCCGCAACTCCCGCGGGCCGAGCCGCAACATGGTCCTGCGTACGCCGAGCACGGGCGGCTCCGCGTACGACGGGACGGCCACGGCCCTCCGCCCGGCACGCAGCACCTCGGCGACCGGGGTCGGGCCGGCGGTGTCGGCCCTGGTCCGGACGAGGGTGCCGCCGCGCAGCGCTCCCCCGTGCAGCCCCGGGCCGGCGCTGCGCCGGCGCGGTTCGGTCCCCGGCCGCCAGGACCACAGATCGACCTCGGTGGGTTCGTCGGACGCCGTGAACAGCACCTCGTCCCCGTCGACGCCGAGGACGGCACGCACCTGACGGCCCGGCGGCGTGACCGGTTCGCCGTCGGCCGTGAGGTGCCGGGTGCCCCGCAGGTCCGCGTGGGCGAGGGCGATGCCGGAGGCGGTGCGGGCCGGCAGGCCCGGCACCAATTCCACCCAGCGGGCGTCCCGTTGTTCGTGCAGGACCGTCGTACGGCCGTCCGCCGGGTCGATGCCGAGCAGCCGGACGGTGCGCTGGTCACGGGACTGCACCACGGCGAAGGGACCGTGCGCGTCCCAGCCGGCGCCGACGACGTACTCGAAGGCGTCGCGGTCCCAACGGACCGGCATGAGAGGGTCGTTGGGCTCGATCGGCGCCAACCAGAGGGTGACGTCGGGGCTCGGCGTGCCGGCGAAGGCGTGGTGATGGACCGTCGGCGGGCTGTCCGGCGCGGCCGGGTCGGTGCTGAACCAGCGCCGCACGCGCCGGAGACTTCCCATCCGCTCCGATGACGCGGAGCCCACCGTGGCAGAGGTAAGCGATACGACGGCCGGTGGGATCGGGGCGCGGATCGGTGGCGGGGCGTGCGGCCGGCAGCCGTCGGGGTTCGCCGCCGCGCATCGGCACGGTCCACAGCTCACCGCCCAGCGTGAAGACGACGACTCCGGTGACCTCGGCGGTGGCGTACCTCTCGATCCCGCGCGGCCTGCGCCCGGCACCGAGCAGCCGCACCGGATCGGCCAGCAACCGCTCCACACCGGAGTCGAGTTCGAGCCGCCAGAGGCAGGCAGCGGGGTCGTCCCCCGTACGACCCCGCAGATACAGCACGGTTCCGCCGTCCGCGGTCACGATGAACCGGCCGGGGACACCACGGGTGAAGCGGGCCGTGCGGACGAGTTGGGCGGGGAGGAGATCGGGGCGCACGTACGGGTCTCTTCCCTCACGATCGAGCTCGTACACATATTCGATTCTCAGCTTGGCTCGAGCGGCGGTCCAGAGATGGCGTCCTGGATCGGCTTCGGCGTGATCACGTCCGGGGCGCTATTCTTGGTCGTCGGGCTGATCCTTGCCGGGGTGCCGGTCTCGTTCCTGGCAAATGCGGACCGTGCCCGCGGCACGGTGGTGTCCCTGGAGTGACGGACCGACCATGACCACAGCGGCGTGTCTCCCAAGGCACATGTGAAAGACAAGCCCATGGCGTTCGAGAGCGTGGCACCATGTACGCCATGACGATCGACCGAAAGGCCTGTGCCGCGTAGACGGCCGGGACACGTCCGGAGCCAGATGCCCGACCGCCGGACACGAAGCGCGAGAACGGACATCGACGGCTTTCCGTCCCGCGTGCTGTTCGAGATCCGCCACCTCGAACGCACCCGCAACTATCTCCAGCCAGGAGACGTCGGCGCGGCCCTGCGTCTGTGGCAGGACTACGTCCACCGTCCCGAACGCGAGCTGTGGCGGGACTACGAGTGGGGCAACCCGTACTGGTACTGCTGCGAACCCAACGCCCTCGAAGCCCGCGCTCTCCTCGACACCGTGATGCGGGCCGTATCGCCCCGAAGTGCCCGCGAACTCCGGGGGATCGTCGGCCGGTTCGACGCTGTCTGGAACCGGCCGTCGCCGCCGTACGACCCGGGCTGAGACCGAAGGGAACTCCGGGGCACGGCTTCGGACGCGGAGCCGTGGCATGATCACGATCATGAGGATCGAGCGAGACGACCGGCGCGTCGCCCTGGTCACCGGATCGACGTCGGGTATCGGGGAAGCCGTCGCGCGGAGGCTGGCGGCCGACGGTATGCGGGTGGTCGTCCATTCCCGGCGCAGCACCGCGGCCGGGGAGGCGCTGGCCGGCGAGCTGGGCGGTGTGTATGTGCGGGCGGACCTGGGCGTCGAGGAGGAGGCCCGCGGGCTGGTGCAGGCGGCGCTCGACCGGTATGGCCGGCTGGACGTGCTGGTGAACAACGCCGGCATCAGTTGGCCGATCCCGCACGACGACCTGGCCGCGGCGACACCCGCGGACTGGCGACAGTTGCTGGAGGTCAACCTGATCGCGCCCTGGGTCCTGTGCACCGCGGCCCTTCCGGCCCTGCGCGAGTCCCCCGGGGGCGGCGGCATCGTGAACATCACGAGTCACGCCGGCGTGCGCCCCAAGGGCTCGTCCGTGCCGTACGCGGCGAGCAAGGCGGCGCTGAACCATGTCACCCGGCTGCTCGCGGCCGCGCTCGCGCCCGGCGTGCGGGTCAACGCGGTGGCGCCGGGGCTCGTGGACACGCCCATGACGAAGAACTGGACACAGGCGCACGAACTGTGGCGCGACCGCGCCCCCATGCGCCGCCCGGCCCTGCCCGCCGACGTGGCCGGCCTGGTGGCTTCCGTGATCGCCAGCGACTATCTCACCGGTGAAGTCATCCTGCTGGACGGCGGTTTGAACCTGACCTGACGACCGCCCGGCACCGGCCGGCGCACCGGCCCCCGGCCCCGCCCCCGCAACTCGACAAAGGCCCTCACCGCCCCTGGCCTCACGACGTGTCCGCCTCCCCGAGCAGCCAGTCCTGGCACGACGTCCGCTCGCGTCAGGACCTCGCTGCCTACCTGTGGTTCCTGGCCGGCGACTGCGAGGGCATGCACCGGATCATCCGCCGCGCGGCCCGCCGTTCTCACGTGGCACAACCGGACCGTCCACGACTTCCTGCGGGGCTGGGCCCGGCTGCTCGGCCCCCGGAGCAGCGGAGGCGTCGCGGTACCCAGGCAGGCGCCCGGGGAGCCCGGCTGGCGGAGACCGGCGTGGCTGCTGGACGGCGCGCGCACGGCGGTAGCCGGTCACACCTGTGTGCTCGCCGATTCCGGCTCCGGCCAGGACGAGGGGTAGGCAGCGCCCGGAGCCTGCACGGCTACGTGGCGGCGCTCGCCAACGACTTCCAACGCGCCGAGCGCGAACGGCGGGCGAAGGCCGAACGCGGCGAGTGGGCCGGTGACGGGGGCACCTGGGCGTACGGCACTCTGTACGCCTGGCGGAACGCCTGGTCGGCCTGGGCCGGCGCCGAATCGCCGCTCCATGCCCGGCTCGAACCGGTCACCTGGCGATCCACAGCTCTTCAGCTCGACGTCGCACGGAGCTACGAGGAGCGACGGACCGGGCAGGTCACGCGTCCGGGGTCCGCCCCCGGGTATCACAGACGTACGGTCATCGCGACGCTCACCTCGTCACCCGGTGCGAGTCCCTCCGGCCGGCGCACGGCACTCTTGAGCGGCAGCAGATACCCGCCGTCCTTGGGGAAGAGGGACGTGGTGAAGTCCGTGCCGCCGATTCTGGCCTCGACCGGGATCACGCCCCAGCCGTAACTGGCCAGCGCGGCCACGTCACGGATGTCGGCGCACTCCGCGTCCGGCACGGCGACGAAGTAGTACGGCGCCGGACCCCGCCACTCCACGACCCGTCCGGCGAAGGCGAGTTCCATCGCCTGCCCCCTTCTGCAACGGCTCCCCAGCGTACCGGCGCACCTGAGGCGCCCCGGCTGTTCGGGGACCGGTGGTGAACGACCTGTGCAGCGCTCATGTACGCCGGGTCCCGCCAACCGCCGCCGACCGGTTCGTTGTTACCGTGCACCGCGTGTCTGACTCCTCACGCGATACCGCACAGGGCGCCGGCTGGGGCTCGGCCGAGCCCGGTACCTACAAGCAGCTGATGCCGGACCACGTCGAGAAGCTGTCGTGGCTGAGTCCACGGACCTTGTGGGCCGCCCGCAACGGCGTGCTGGCGTCCTGGTTCGGCGACCCGACCGGTCGTACCCGCAGCCGCTGGGTGGCCCGCCGGGCGGCGGCCGGGGCGCCCGCGGACAAGGTGATCGAGCGGGACACCGCGGACCGGTTCTCCTTCATGGTCATCGGGGACACCGGCGAGGGGGACGACTCGCAATACGCCGTCGTGCCAGGGTTCCTGAAGGCCGGTCAGGGCACGGACTTCGCGGTGATCGCGAGCGATGTGATCTATCCGGTCGGCGCAGCCGACGACTACGGCAGCAAGTTCTTCCGGCCCTACCAGGACTATCCGGCGCCGATATACGCGATACCGGGCAACCACGACTGGTACGAGGACCTGGGCGCCTTCATGCGGGTCTTCTGCGCCGACACCCCACCGCTCGAACCCGAGCCCCGGCCGCGTCCGTTCGGCCGCGCCTGGTGGCGGGCCCTGCTGTGGCACCGGCCCCGGCCGACCGACGAGCGACGGCTCGCCGCCGCGCGGAGCCTGCGGGCGGCACCCGGCCGGCAGGCCGTGCAGCCGGGGCCGTACTGGGCGATCGACGCGGGTCCGCTGCGGATCGTCGGCATCGACACCGGTCTGCTGGGCACGATCGACGCCGAACAGGGTGCCTGGCTGCGCGAGGTGTCCCGGGGACCGCGGCCGAAGATCCTGATCACCGGGTCGCCGCTGTACGTCGACGGCGAGCACCACCCGTGCGCGATCGAGGGCGGGGGGACGGTGGACGACATCGTCCGGGACCCGGAGCACCACTATGTGGCCGCGATCGGCGGCGACATCCACAACTACCAGCGCTACCCGGTCGACGTGGACGGCCGGACCATCCAGTACGTGGTGGCGGGCGGCGGCGGGGCGTTCATGCACGCCACGCACACCATCCCGCGGATCTCGGTCGCGGGTGTCACCGAGCGGGACTTCCGCTGCTATCCGCTGCGCGGCGACTCCCTGGCCTTCTACAGCCGCCTGTACGGCCGCCGGCTGCGGCTGCGCCGCTTCTTCACCCTGACCGAGACGGAGGCGACGGCGGTCGTCGCCGAACGCCTCGGCATCGAGCCGGGCCGCAAGCCGGGCCCCGAGGCCCGGATCACCCGGCGCACCCGGCTGGTCGCGAGCCTCCTCGGCACCGGTGGCCGCCCGGACCGTACGTCCCGGTTCCGGCTGCCCGTGCGCAAGGTCTACACCCAGCTGTTCTCGCCCGGCTCGGCCACCTACAGCCCGCCGTTCTTCAAGAGCTTCCTGCGGCTGGACGTCACTGCGGAGACGGTCCGGCTGCGCTGCTTCGCCGCGACCGGCAACCGGGCGCAGGAAGTCGATCCGCCGGTCGAGGACGAGATCGTCATCCCGCTGAAGTGATCACACGGTTGTCACACTCACCTGCCAGAATCTTCGGAGGGAACCGACGTACGACCGCTGGAGGAGCCCGTGCCGCCCACCGCCCGCCCGCTGCGCAAGCTGGGTTTCCTCACCATCGGCCTGTTCGACCCCGCGCGGCCGGGCCATGGTCATGAATCCACGCTGGAGATCATCGAGCTGGGTGAGCGGCTCGGCTTCGACAGCGCCTGGCTGCGCCACCGCCATCTGCAGTACGGCATCTCCTCCCCGGTCGCCGTCCTCGCCGCCGCCTCCCAGCGCACCCGCCGTATCGAGCTGGGCACCGCGGTGACCCCGCTCGGCTGGGAGAACCCGCTGCGCCTCGCCGAGGACCTGGCGACGGTGGACGTCCTGTCCGGGGGCCGGCTGAACCCGGGTGTCAGCGTGGGGCCGCCGATGCACTTCGAGCAGGTCAAGGACGCCCTGTACCCGGACACGGCCGACGCCGAGGACTTCGGCTACGAGCGGGTGCGGCGGCTGCTGGACCTGGTGCGGGGTAAGCCCGCGAGCGACTTCAGCGGGGTCGAGGGCTTCGAGGTCTTCTCCGACGTTGTCCAGCCGCACTCCCCCGGGCTCGGCCGGCGGATGTGGTACGGCGGCGGCAGCCTCCGCTCGGCGCGCTGGGCGGGCGAGCACGGCATGAACTTCCTGACCAGCAGCGTGGTCAAGGCGGAAGACCCGGACGGGCCCTGGGACTTCGCCGAGATCCAGCTGGCCCTCGTCCGGGAGTTCCGCGCCCGTCACCCCGACGGCGAGGCGGCCCGGGTCTCGCACGGCCTGGTCGTGATACCCACGGACTCCGCGAGTCCGGAGCAGCGCGCCAAGTACGAGGCCTACGCGGCGCAGCGCCTGCCGCGTACGGCCTCCCCGCAGGGGCCGGGCCGACTGCTGTTCGCCCCGGACCTGGTCGGCACGTCCGAGGAGATCGCCGAACGGCTGCGCGCGCACGCCGCGTTCCGGGAGGTGGACGAGGTGGCGTTCGCGCTGCCGTTCACCTTCGAGCACGAGGACTACGTACAGATCCTGACAGACATGGCGACGAAACTGGGCCCCGCCCTGGGGTGGCGGCCGGCGGGCTGAACTCCGAGTTCGATGAACGAGCAGACAACGGGCCCGCGCGAGATGTGGGCGAGCCTCGTCGCACTCGTCGCCGTCGTCGCGGTCGTGGTCTGCCCCGCCCTGCTCCAGGCCGGGCCACCCGGAGCTGCCGACACGCCGGGCGGACGAGAGCCTCGGGCCGCGTCCGCCGGCCGGCTACGTGCCCGGCGCACCCGCGCCGCCGCCCGTCCACCGTTCACCAGCGGCCCGGCTCCGTGCCCACCACCGCATCCGAGGGCTTGCCGTCCACCCCCACCGGTACGTCCCCCGCGAGCATCACCCGGTGCATGATCCGGGGAAAGCCCAGGTGGGCGTTGTCGCTGGGGGCGAGGTGGATGGTGGCCCGGTTGTCCCAGAAGGCGACGCTGCCCGGCTCCCAGCGGAAGCGGACGGTGTACTCGGGGCGGACCGCCTGCTCCACCAGCATCTCCAGGATCGCCGTGCTCTCCGGACGGGAGAGGCCGACGATCTCCTCCACGTAGTAACCGTCGACGGACAGCACCCGCTCCCCCGTCTCCGGGTGCACCCGCACCAAGGGATGCTCGGAGACGACCTGGTGGTCCATGAGGTGACGGACGTAGGCGTCGTCTCCCGGCCGGGGCTGGTAGCCCACGCCGAGCCGGTGCTCGGCGCGCAGTCCGTCCACGAAGGCCCGGACCGGCGCGGACAGACCGGCGTAGGCGGCGGCCAGGTTGGCCCAGGTGGTGTCCCCGCCGTAGGGCGGGACGGTCTCGGCGCACAGGATGGTCGCGGCCGGCGGGTCGATACGCGTCCCGTAGTCGCAGTGCCAGCCGCGCAGCAGAGTGTGCCGGCGGCGGTGCAGCCACTCGTCGTGCTCCATGCCGTAGCGTCCGGCCAGTTCCAGCCGGTCGGCCGTCGTCTCGACCTCCGGGAAGTCCGGCGGCGAGTGCGGACCGCGGCGGGGCAGCACCACCGGCTCACCGAACCGGCGGGCGAAGGCGACGTGCCCGGCGTGGTCCAGGTCCTGCCCGCGGAAGAAGACCACCTTCCAGCGCAGCACGGCCTGCCGGATCAGGACCACCACGGCGTCGTCGAGCGGCCCGGCGAGGTCGACGCCGGTGATCTCGGCCCCGATGTGCCCGGCGACCGGCTTCACCTCCACGCCTGGAACCTTCATCTCCACGCCCTCGACCCGCTCCGTCTGCTCCGCGGTGGCCCTGTGTGTCGTCATGCGCGCTCCGATGCTCGTCCGAACCGGCTCCGCATCGATCCTGGCACCCCGGGTCTCACACGGCGAACTCCCGGACGACCGTGTTCCGGAACACCGCCGTACCGCCGGCCGCGAACAGCGCCAGCCGGTCGTCCACCAGGTACGGGAACACCTCGCTGGAGTGCACGTACCGGCCGTCGTCCACGAACATCTCGACGGAGGTGCGGTCCACCAGGATGCGCAGCTTCACCCGGCCGGCGCTCGGGTCGAAGGGGCTGCGGCTCTCCTGCCGGTTGCCGCTGGTGTCCGGGCCCACGGTGCCGCGCCGGTTGAGGAAGGCGTAGTCGCCCCAGACCCCGGCGTCGATGTGCCGCCCGCCGTCGGGTGAGCGGCGCAACTGAACGCCCGCTCCGGCGAGTTGGGACCATGTGATCTCTGTCGTCAGTTCGTAGGAAACGCCGGTGTAGTCGACGAGGCGGCTGCCGTCGACGGTCAGGTCACCGAGGTTCACCGTGCGGGAGACATGGGAGTCGAGTGCGGCGACCGGCCGGGAGGCCAGGTAGTAGCCGCCGGAGGCGGACTTCTTCAGCGTGATCTCGCGGACCACGGAGTCCGTACCGTCGAAGCCGTCCGCGTCGATCGTGGGTGTGGTGTGCGCGTAGGCCCAGTTGTTGAGCCAGCCCAGGGCGTACCGCGCGGCGGGGTCCGATGAGCCGTCCGCCCGCCGTTTCTCGAAGGTGACCGCCGCGTACCAGTCCCAGCCGTGGTCGAGCCACTGCGGGTCGGCGGAGTCGGCGGCGAACTCACCACCGTCGAAGGAACCGGTCCAGTAGGCGTACGTGTTGGGCTGCCCGGCCCCCGTGCCGTCCGCGCTCGCGCCCAGGACCCACTTGGTCGTGCCGTCGTCAGCGGTGATCCGGAACAGGTCGGGACACTCCAGCACACCGATGCCGTCCTGGACGTAACCGCCCGCGTAGGTCCAGGACTTGAGGTCGGCCGAGTGGTAGAAGCCGATCTTGTTCCGTTCGGCGAGCGCCATCACCCAGCGGTCGTGGTCGTCGTCGCGGATCACCTTCGGGTCACGGAAATCGGCCCCCACGCCCGGGCCGGCCAGTACGGGGGCCGTGCCGTGGTTGGTGAAGGTCCGGCCGCCGTCGGTGGAGTAGTACAGGAACTGCTCCTGGTGGTCGGTGCCGCCGCCGGGTGACATCGTGACGACGGCGACCACCGCGCCCGCGCCGAAACCGGCCGTGTCGCCGCTGTCGACCACCGCCGAGCCCGACCAGACATCGCCGTTGACGGTGGTGTCCTTGGGTACGGCGATCCCCCGGTCGGTGAAGGAGACCAGGTCGGTGCTGGTGGCCAGGCGCCAGGCGGTGCCCACCTCGTCGCCGTCGAGGTAGTCGGCGTTGTAGAGGTAGTAGTAGTGGTACTCGCCGTCGATCCAGACCGGGCGCTGGGGGTCGTTCTTCCACTGGTCGGGGACCGTGAAGTGGTAGCCGGCCCGGTAACTCAGGCAGTCCCGGGCCGGCTTGGGCTTCGGCATCGGCCCCGCCCCGGCGGGCGCCGCGGGCAGCAGCGCCGCGCCGGCTCCGGCGGCGGTCGCGGCGAACAGGGCTCTTCTGGTGGGGCCACGCATCACGCATCGGTCCTCTCGCGACGGTTCATGGCACCAGGACTGTGCGACCTAACTCGTTAAAGGTCAAGCGTTCCCACACCTTGACAGGGACGTAACACGCTTCTCATCATCTGGGGCATCTCACCTTGACTAACACGAGTTAGGCACTTTGGATGACCGACTCGCACCTCTCCCGCCGCGCACTGCTGCGGTACGGCGCCTACGGCGCGGGGGCCGCGGCCCTCGCCGGTACCGCCGCGAGCTGGGACCGCCTCACCGGGACCGACATTCCGGGCCGCGACGACGGCTCACTGGTCGTCGCGACCCTGGGCTCCGCGTTCTCCCCGGCCGGAATCCGCGCCCTGGTCACGGGCTTTCGCAGGCTGCACCCCGACATCAAGGTCCGCATCAACGCGGTGCAGGCCGTGGACTGGTCGGACTTCTTCGCCAAGATCCTCACGCAGATCGCCGCGGGCACCGCGCCCGACCTGGTCTATGTGGCCACCGAGGGGGTGCAGTTGTTCGCCCGGCACCTGGGCGTGCCGCTGGACCACTGGGTGAAGCGCGACGCGGCGGAGCTGAAGGAGTACTTCGCCGACGTCCATCCCTCGCTGGTGGAGTCGATGATGTACGAGGGCAGCCTGTATCAGCTGCCCATCGAGTTCAACGCGGCCGACATGTACCTCAACACCCGGGTGCTGGAGCGGGCGGGCGCGGACCTCCCGGCGGACGACTGGACCCGGGACGACTTCACCGCGCTGCTGCGCCGGATGAAGAAGGCCAACGACGCGCACTTCACGCCGTACTTCTGGACGAACCGGCTGTGGGGCGGGGTGGTGCCCTGGCTGTTCGCGAACGGCACCAACCTGCTCACCGAGTCCAGGGCGCCCGGCGGCGGCTGGCTGTGGGACGCCTTCTATCCGGCGGCCCGGCGGCAGGGACGCGGGGGCGGCTTCCGCTGGACGACTCCGCAGGCCACGAACGCCCGGGTCGAGGAGGCGTACGACTATCTCGCGGCCCTGATCCAGGAGGGGTTGTGCACCCGGCCCGAGGGCGGCAACGGCCAGAACCTCATCGGCGTGTTCTCCACCGGCCGGGTCGGCATCACACCCGCCGGCGGCTTCTGGGCGGGCGGTCTGCATCTGGCCGGCATGCGCGACGACGCGTTCGACGTGCGGTACTTCCCGCGCCGGCACACCCAGCGGCACCAGTTCGGCGCGGCGGGCTATGCGCTGCTGCGCACGTCGAAGAAGCAGGACGCGGCCTGGGAGTTCATCAAGTACTCGGCCCGGCTGGAGACCCTGACCGGGCTGTTCTCGACCAACCAGACCACCCCGGCCCGCCGGTCGATGCTGACGGCGGCCCGCTACCGGGAGACCGGCCCGGCGCACTGGCGGGTCTTCTACGACACCCTCGACAAATTCCCCGACACCGGCCCCATACCGGCCCCGCCGCAGGTCGCCGAGGTGACCCAGGTGCTGCTCAAGCACACCGGGACGGCGCTGGCGAGCCGGCGCTCGGTCGGGCCCGCGCTGCGGCGGATGCAGGGCGATCTGGAGAAGGCCATGGAGCGTGATGTATGACGGACACGAAAGACACGACGGACACCCGGATCGGCACCGTCCCGCCCCGGGCCGCGACCCCGCGCGCGGGGGGCGTGCGGCGAGCGGCGCGCGAGCGGGGCACACGGCTGCTGGCGGCGCTGTTCCTGGCCCCGACCGTGGTCGGGATCGTGGTCTTCACGGTCGTACCGATCTTCGGCTCGGTCCTGTTGAGCCTGTTCCACTGGAACGTGATCGACTCGCCCGGTTTCGCCGGAACCGCCAACTACCGTGATGTGTTCACTGATTCGACCGTGTTGGTGTCCTTTCGCAACACGCTCGTCTTCATGGTGTTCGCGGTCGCCGCGCAGCTGCTGATCGCGCTGTCGCTAGCCCTCACGCTGAACGGCCGGATGCCGGTGTGGCTCCGCTCGGTCTTCCGCTCGGCGTTCTTCTTCCCGCTCGTGCTGTCGGCGGCGTCCATCTCGGTCGTGATGAAGTATCTGTTCAACCAGGACTTCGGAGTGGTCAACTGGCTGATCGGGTTGTTCGGGATCACTCCCGTGCCCTGGCTGACCTCCGAGCACGGCGCGATGGCCACCGTGATCATCGTGTACGTCTGGCAGCAGTTCGGTTTCTCGTTCCTGCTGTTCGTGGGCGGGCTGAACAACATCCCGAAGGAGATCCACGAGGCGGCCGCTCTCGACGGCGCGACCGGGCTGCGCAAGCACCTCGCCATCACCCTCCCGTTGCTCTCCCCCACCCTGCTGGTGGCCTCGGTGGTCGGCATCATCAACGCCCTGCAGGTCTTCGAGCAGCCGTATGTGCTCACCGACGGCGGGCCCGGCGACTCCACGCGCACGGTCGTGATGGTCATCTACGAGAAGGCCTTCGAGCAGCTGCGGTTCGGCGAGGCGTCGGCCGTGGGCGTGCTGCTGTTCCTGCTGATCATGGCGGTGACCGCCGTCCAGTTCCGGCTCAGCCGGCGTTTCGTCCACTACCAGTGAGCCGGGTGATCCCCTTGAGCCAAGCAACCATGACGAGCCAGGCGACCCCGACCCTCAGCCGCGCCCGGTACGCGATCGGACCGTGGGCGCGGATCGCCGGGCTGACCGTGTGCGCCCTGCTCACGCTCGGTCCGGTCGTCTGGACCGTCTCCACTTCGCTGCGCACTCCGGCGGACTCGTTCAACCTGCCGCCGCAGATCGTTCCGACCCATCCGAGCACGGCCGCCTATCGCGGTGTCTTCGACCAGATCGACGTGTGGCTTCTGGCGCTCAACTCGACCCTGGTGACCGCACTGATCGCGGTCGGCCAGATGATCACCGCGGGGCTCGCCGGTTACGCGTTCGCCCGGCTCGACTTCCGGTTCAAGAAGCCGCTGTTCGGTCTGGTCCTGGCGACCATGATGGTCCCCCTCCAGGTCACCATCGTCCCGGTGTTCCTGGTGCTCAAGTCGATGGGACTGACCGACACGCTCCTCGGTCTGATCATTCCGGCGTTCCCGACCGCGTTCGGCACCTTTCTGATGCGCCAGTACTTCCTCGGCATGCCGAAGGACCTCGGCGAGGCCGCGATGCTGGACGGCGCCGGGCCCTGGCGGATCTTCCGGTCCGTGTATGCGCCGCTGGCCACTCCAGGCCTGGCGATCGTCGGCGTACTCGCCTTCAACTACCACTGGAACGAGTTCTTCCGCCCGCTGATCCTGGAGACCTCGGGCCAGAACTACACGCTCCCGCTGGGCCTGGTCTCCCTGCAGGGCAATCTCGGCACCGGCTCCATCTCCGTCGTCCTCGCCGGTGTCGTGCTCTCGATGATCCCCGCCGTCGCCGTGTTCGTCGTCGGTCAGCGCCCTCTCCGCGAGGGCATCACCTCCGCAGGAGTCAACCGTTGAGCCTCGCACGCCCCACCCCGGACCCGATCGCGCCCCGCTTCCGGGTCCGCCCGCCCGCGGGATGGATCAACGACCCCAACGGCCCCTTCCGCTGGCATGGCCGCCATCACCTCTTCTACCAGCACAATCCGGCCGCTCCGGTGCACACCAACATCCACTGGGGGCACGTCTCCAGCCCCGACCTGGTGCACTGGGAGCACCATCCGATCGCCCTGACCCCGACACCGGGTGGCCCCGACGAGGCGGGCTGCTGGTCGGGCTGTGTGGTGGACGACGACGGCGTTCCCACGGCCGTGTACACGGGCGTCGACCACACCCACACCGGCCTCGGCACCATCTGCCTGGCCCGCGCCGCGGACCCCGCCGACGAACGGCTCGTCGAGTGGCACGCCCTGCCCGAACCCGTGGTCACGGCACCGCCGGCCGGGCTGGACGTGGTGATGTTCCGCGACCCGTTCCTGTTCCGGCACGCCGGGCGGCGCTGGGCGCTTGTCGGCGCGGGCCACGCCGACGGCACTCCGTCGGTCCTGCTGTACGACTGCGAGGAGCTGACCGCGTGGCGGTTCGCCGGCGTCCTGCTGGACGGCCACGACCCGGTCGCCGCCGCCGCGTTCGGTGACAAGGCGGTCGGCTGGGAGTGCCCGCAGCTGTTCGGGACGAGCGGCGGCGAACACGTGCTCGTGGTGTCCCTGTGGGACGGGACTCCCTGCTCGACGGCGTACCTGACGGGTCGTCTGGAGGCCGACGCGGACGGCGGATTGTGGTTCACCCCCCGCGCCGGCGGCCGGCTCGACCAGGGCCGGGACTTCTACGCCCCCGCCGTCCGTCAGGACGACGACCGCGCCCTGATGTGGGGATGGTCCTGGGAGCCACGGGAGACCTCGGAGGTGCTGGCGGCGGGCTGGGCGGGCACGCTCACCGCGCCGAGGGTGGTCGACGTCCGTGCGGACGGCACCCTACGGGTCGAGCCGGCCCCGGAGCTGGAACTCCTGCGCGCCCCCGAGCCGTTCGCGACCGCACCGGGCCGGGTGCCGCTCCCGGTGTCGTACGACCTGACCGTGACCGCGCGCGGCGCCACCACGGTCACCCTGCTGCGGGCGGCGGACCGGGCGCTCACGGTCCGGCTGGACCCGGCGGCGGGCACGGTCGTCCTGGACCGCAGCGGCTGGCCCCGCACGGGAGTTGAGGAGTCGGCTCGGCTCACGGTGCGCGTGCCGCCCCAGCCGGCCCTCACCGTCAGGATCCTCGTGGACGGCTCGCTCCTCGAACTCTTCGCCGAGGACCGGGCGGCGGTGACCGAGCGGGTCTATCGGCGCCCGGACGACGTCGCCGAGCTGGAGATCGCCGGGGACGCCGAGGTCAGTGCGTGGGAGCAGGACCCACCGAGGCGCGGCTGACCACGGGGCAGGCCAGCCGCCGTACCGTGGCGGGCGGGGTGCGTCCGGTGTCGATGGCGTCCAGCAGCAACTGGGCCGCCGCCTCGCCCATCGCCCGGTGCGGCAGCGCGACCGTGGTCAGGGCCGGGGTGAGGAAGGCGGCCATGTGTTCCTGGTCGTCGTAGCCGACCACCGACAGCTCGCCGGGTACGGCGATCCCGAGCCGGGTCGCGGCATGCAGCACGCCTGCCGCGACCCGGTCGTTGTAGCAGAAGACGCCGGTGGGCCGGCGGTCCGGGTCGATGCCGTCGAGCAGCCTGGTGGCGCCCTCGTGGCCGCTGGTGATCTCGCCTCCAGTGCGTACGACCCACTCCTTGGGCACGGTGACGCCCTCGGCGCGCAGCGCGTCCCGGAAGCCGCGCAGCCGCTCCACAGAGGCGATGTCGTCCTGCCCGCCGACCACGGCGAGCCGGCGGTGCCCGGCCTCCAGCAGCAGCCGCGCGGCCGTGCGCCCGCCGGCCCGCTCGGCCGGGATGACGGCGGGCAGCGAGTCGTCCTCGGGTAGGCAGTTGGCGAGCACGGAGTGGGTGCGGTGCAGGCCCTCGGGGACCCGGACCCGGCGCAGGGACATGGCCGCGTAGACGATGCCGTCGACGCGCCGGTCGAGGAGTTCGGCGACCGCCGCGTCCTCCTTGGCCGGGTCGCCGCCGGAGTCCACGGTGAGCACGAGGTGGTCACTGGACCAGGCGGTCTCCATGGCGCCGCGCAGCAGCCGCCCGGCGAACGGGGAGGAGGCGATCTCGTCGGTGACCAGCCCGATCACGGCCGTACGGCGGCGGCGCAGGCCGCGGGCGACCGGGTCGGGCCGGTAGCCGAGCTGGGCGGCGGCCTGGCGGATGCGCTCCTGGGTGGCGGGCGAGAGGTTGCCCTCGGCGCGGCCGTTGAAGACGAAGGACACGGCGGTGTGCGAGACGCCGGCGAGCCGCGCGACATCCCGCGAGGTGGGCCGTCCGCCGCCGCCCACGCCGTTGCTGTCCGCGCCGCCGCCCATGCCGTCCGCTGCCCTCTCCCCACCCGCCCGGTTGATCACCGCTCACCCTATCCGTGAGGCTGGGAGGACGACACAGTCGAGGGAAGGTCCCATCGTGAACGGCATTCCGGCGCACACGCTCAACGACGGTACGACGATCCCCGCCATCGGCCTCGGCACCTGGCCGCTGGACGACACGGCCGCCGAGCAGGCCGTACGCTCCGCGCTCGACCTGGGCTACCGGCTGGTGGACACCGCGACGAACTACCGGAACGAAACCGGTGTCGGGCGGGCCGTAGCGGGCAGCGGCGTGCCCCGTGAGGAGGTGGTCGTGACCACCAAGCTGCCCGGCCGCCACCACGGCTACGAGGAGACCCTGGCCTCCTTCGAGGAGTCCCGGCGGCGGCTCGGCCTGGAGTACGTGGACCTGTATCTGATCCACTGGCCGAATCCCCGGGTCGGCAAGTACGCCGACTCCTGGAAGGCGATGATCAAGCTGCGCGAGGACGGGCTGGTCCGCTCGATCGGCGTCTCGAACTTCACTCCGGAGCACATCACGCGGCTGGAGAAGGAGACCGGGGTGCTGCCGTCGGTGAACCAGATCGAGCTGCACCCGCTGTTCCCGCAGGAGGAGCTGCGCGCCTTCCACGCCGACAAGGGCATCGTCACCGAGAGCTGGAGCCCGCTGGGCCGGGGCACCGCCCTGCTGGACGATCCCGCGGTCGCCGAGGTCTCCACGGCGCACGGGGTGACCCCGGGGCAGGTGCTGCTGCGCTGGCACCTCCAGGTCGGCGCGCTGCCCATCCCGAAGTCGGCCGACCCGGGCAGGCAGCGCGCCAACCTGGACGTCTTCGGGTTCGAGCTGGACTCCGACCAGCTGGCGGCCATCGGGCACCGCTCCCCGCGGCGGCTCGGCGGGGACCCAGAGAGGCACGAGGAGTTCTGAACCGGCGACGGCCCTACTGCTCCTCGATCCGTTCCTGCGCGCTGTCCGGCCGGGCTCCGTGGCCGGACGGCGCGGCGAGGCTGCCGAGGATGTCCAGCAGTTCGGCGCTGCGGCTGCCGGGCTCGGCGTGGAAGACCACCAGGGTGAGTCCGTCGGTGCCGTCCACGGACAGCTTCTCCGACCGCAGGTCGAGGTCGCCGACCTGCGGATGGGTCAGGTGGCTCACCCGGCCGCGGCGGGGTCGTACCTCGTGCCGGGCCCACAGGGTGCGGAAGCGTTCGCTGCGCAGGGACAGCTCACCGACCAGGTCCCGCAGCCGCGGGTCGTCCGCGTCCGCCCCCGCCTCGGAGCGCAGTACGGCCACGCCCTCCTCGGTGAGGTCCTCCCAGTCCCGGCGCAGCTCGCGCTCGGCCGGGTCGAGGAAGACGGCCCGCAGGAGGTTGACGCCGCGCCGGTAGTTCGGGGTGAGCGCGGTGGCGAGGGCGTTGGCGGCGAGGCAGTCGGTGTAGCGGTTCTGGACGTAGGCGGGGTTGTGCGGCCAGCCGTCGATGAGCTGGAGCAGGCCGGCCGGGACCTGCTGGGTGCGGCGCACGGAGCGTACGCCGGGGCCGGGCCGGTCCTGGGCGAGGCCGACGAGGTGGGCGGTGGCGTCGGCGTCGAGCCGCAGCACGCCGGCGATGGCCTGGAGGACCTGCACGGACGGGTTGCGGTCGCGGCCCTGCTCCAGCCGCAGGTAGTAGTCGGAGCTGATGCCGGCCAGCATCGCGACCTCCTCACGGCGCAGCCCCGGCACCCGGCGCAGCCCTCCGCCGGGCAGCCCCACGTCCTCGGGCCGCACCAGCGCCCGGCGGGCGCGCAGGAACTCGCCGAGCGCGTTCGTTCGGTCCATGGCCCCACCGTACGGCGGCCCGGCCGGCGGTGACTGGCCCTGTCACTCCCAGGATCGACGAGGTACTGCAACGGCGGGCGCGACGGGCGCAGGGTTGAGAGCGAGGCCGCCGGCGGGACCGGTGGCCCGGACATCCTGAGCATCATCTGGAGAGGTACGACATGACTGCACAGCTCGGCGGCACCCTCACCCCGGCCGAGGGCCTGACCCTGACCCGCGTCGGCTACGGCGCCATGCAGCTGGCCGGGCCGCACGTCTTCGGTCCGCCGAAGGACCGTGACCGGGCCGTGGCGGTGCTCCGTGCGGTGGTCGAGGCGGGCATCACGCACATCGACACCGCCGACTTCTACGGGCCCGTGGTCGTCAACGAGCTCATCCGGGAGGCGCTGCACCCCTACCCCGAGGAGCTGCACATCGTCACCAAGGTCGGCGCCCGCCGGGGAACCGACGGCAGCTGGATCCTGTCCCGGCACCCGGAGGACCTGAAGGCGCAGGTGTACGACAACCTGCGGAACCTGGACGTGGAGTCGCTGGACGTCGTCAATCTGCGGGTGGGTGGCGTGGACGCCCCGAACGACGACTCCCTGGCCGAGCAGTTCGGCGCGCTGGCCGAGCTGCGGGAGCGGGGGCTGATCCGGCATCTGGGGCTGAGCACGGTGACCGCGGCGCAGCTGGACGAGGCGCTGGCGATCGCGCCCGTCGTGACCGTGCAGAACCTGTACAACCTGGCCAACCGGCAGGACGACGCCCTGGTGGAGCGCACGGCGGCCGAGAACATCGCCTTCGTGCCGTACTTCCCGCTCGGTGGCTTCAGCCCGCTGCAGTCCGAGACGCTGGCGAAGGTCGCCGTTCGGCTGGGGTCCTCGCCGCAGCAGGTGGCGCTGGCCTGGCTGCTGCGCCGGTCGCCGAACATCGCGCTGATCCCCGGCACCTCCTCGCCGGAGCACCTGCGGGAGAACATCGCCGCCGCGTCCCTGGTGCTGCCGGACGACGCGGTCGCCGAGCTGCACGGCATCGCGGGCTGAACGGCGCGCTCCGGGGTACTCGGCGGGCCGTGGGGCGGACGTACGGAAGGAGCCGCAGGTGGCAGCGGAGGACCGGCTGCGGACGTACCGCGGCAAGCGCGACTTCGAGCGGACCCGCGAGCCGTCGGGGCAGGGGCCCCGGGCCGGGGGTGACGAGCCGCATTTCGTGGTGCAGATCCACGACGCCAGCCGGATGCACTTCGACTTCCGGCTCCAGGTCGAGGACGTCCTGAAGTCGTGGTCGATCCCGAAGGGCCCGTCCACGGATCCCGGGGACAAGCGGATGGCCGTGCCCACCGAGGACCATCCGCTGGAGTACGAGGAGTTCGAGGGAGTGATCCCGAAGGGCGAGTACGGCGGCGGAACGGTGATCGTCTGGGACAACGGCACGTACGAGCCGCTCAGCCACGACCGCAAGGGGCGCCCGGTGGATTTCGCGGAGTCGCTGGAGCGCGGGCACGCCACCTTCCGGCTGCACGGCAGCAAACTGCGCGGCGAGTACGCCCTGACCCGCTTCCGGGGAGACCAGGGTGAACAGGAGGCCTGGCTGCTGGTGCGCAAGGGGCGGGCGCGACCGGCCGGGCACGGCACCCCGGATCCCCGGCGGGCCCGCTCGGTGCGCACCGGACGCACCCTCGCGCAGGTCGCGGCCGACGGCGAGGAGTGAGGGGCGGTGCCGGGTCCGCTGGACGCGATGCCGGCCGGCGGGAGCTGCTGCGTCCGGCCGGGCCGGGCGCGGAGCTCGCCGCGGCCCCGATGCTGGCCACGCTGAGCGACCGCCGGGACTTCGGCGAGGGCTGGCTGTTCGAACGGAAGCTGGTCGCGCAGATCGCCTTCACCGAGTGGACCCGGGACGGGATGCTGCGGCATCCCCGCTACCTGGGACTGCGCGAGGACAAACGGCCACGGCACGTGGTCCGCGAGCGCGCGGCGGCCTGACACCGGAGATCACGTAGGCATACGGATCATCGGGTTCCGCCCCCAACTCGTCTGCGGTGCCCTTATGTTCACGGCGACACGCCGCTCGCCTCCCGAAAGGGTCCCGCATGCGTACCGCCCTCCGTGCCGCCGTCACCGGCGCGCTGACCGTCGCCACCGTTCTGACCTGCGGCACCGCGCAGGCGACCCCGCCGGGGCCCGGTGTGACGGCCCGGATCATCAGCCAGACCACCATCGGCGACACCGACTACACCCTGCGGGAGATCACCGTCCCGCCCGGCCAGAGCACCGGCTGGCACTACCACGACGGGCCGCTGTACGGCGTGGTGAGACAGGGCACCCTCAGCCACTTCGACTCCGGCTGCGCCTCGGACGGCGTGTACCGCAGGGGCGCGACGATCCAGGAGCCGGCCGGTGCGGACCATGTCCACATCGGGCGGAACCTCGGCGACACCCCGCTCGTGCTCGATGTGCTCTACGTGCTGCCGCACGGCGCCCCGTTCTCGGAGGACGCGCCGAACCCGGGCTGCCCGTTCCAGTGATCGGTGCCGGGGCGGGCGGTCAGGTGCAGGGCAGCGCCTGCTCGGCCCAGATCGTCTTGCCCCGGCCCGTCTGCCGGCTTCCCCAGCGCTGGGTGAGCTGGGCGACCAGCAGCAGTCCGCGGCCGCCCTCGTCGTAGGCGTGCGCCCGGCGCAGGTGCGGTGAGGTGGAACTGGCGTCGGAGACCTCGCAGATGAGCGCGCGGTCGCGGATCAGCCGGAGCTGGATGGGCGGATCGCCGCCCCGGCGAGCAGCCCGGCCGCGGGCCGGCCCACGACGTCCTCGGCCGGGTGGCCCGTGAGCCGCCGCGCGCCCTCGCTCCACCCGGTCACCGTACCCAGGGCGCCGATGATCGCCACGGCGGCGTCATGCCTCATACGCCCAAGGATGTTCCGATTGGTCCGGCACATCAAGCGCGCGGATGTTCCTGTGCGCCCTGCGGGGCGGGGGCCGTTCAGCCCTGGTGGGCGCGCAGGGCGGCGAGAGCCCGGTCGGCGTGGGTGTTCATGCGCAGCTCGCTGCGGACGATCTCCAGCACTGTGCGGTCCTCGGCGATCACGAAGGTGACGCGTTTGGTGGGGGCGAGGGAGAAGCCGCGCTTGACGCCGAACCGCTCGCGGACCGCGCCGTCGGCGTCGGAGAGCAGCGGCATGCCGAGGCGGTGCCGGCCGGCGAACTCCTGCTGCTTGTCCACGGTGTCGCCGCTGATGCCGACGGGCCGGGCACCGACGGCGGCGAACTCGGCGGCCAGGTCGCGGAAGTGGCAGGCCTCGGCAGTGCAGCCGGGGGTGAGGGCGGCCGGGTAGAAGAAGAGGACCACCGGCCCGTCGGCCAGCAGCTCGGTGAGCCGGCGGGTGGTGCCGGTCTCGTCGGGCAGGGCGAAGTCCTCGGCCTTGTCCCCGACCTCGATGCGTTCCGTCATGACTGTCCCTTCTCGTTCCGGGCGACTCCCCGGGCCCACAGCACCAGCGGCACCTGCAGCGGCAGCCGCGCGAGGGCGGCCGTCCGCAGCGGCGCGGGCCGGTGCCGCCAGTCCACGGCCATCTGCACGTTCGCCGGGAACACCCCGACGAAGAAGGCCGCGGCCGCCTTCGCGGCGACCGCGCGTGTCCGGGGTGCGGCCATCCCGGCCGCCAGAGCAAGCTCCACGAAGCCGCTGCCGTACGTCCAAGCCCGGGGCGAGCCCGGCAGCGCACGCGGTACGACCGCGTCGAAGGAGCGCGGTGCCGCGAAGTGGGCGACCCCTGCCGCGGCCAGCAGGCCGGCGAGCAGCAGGGGTGAGCGTTCGGACCGGGACACGGTTCCTCCTCTGATGGCCTGCCGCCGGATATTACTCGACGGTAGGCGCTGGGGTGGCCCATTGTCGCAGGACGTCGGCCGTCACGCCGTGGCGACGGTGTCGTCCGTCTCCCGGCCGGAGTCCTCGTCGGTCGAGTACGCGAGGAAGTCGTCGACCATGCGGTGGAACAGGGTCGCCATCTGCCGCAGATCCTCGGGCCGCCAGTCGGCGAGGGCGAGTTGCATCCCCCGGGCCCCGGCCTCGCGGACCCGCTCGACGGCTTCCCGGCCCGCGTCGGTCAGCCGGATCCGCTGGGCGCGCCGGTCCACGGGGTCCGGGACTCGCGTGACGTATCCGGCCTTCTGCAGTTGCTGCACGGTCCGCGTCACGTGGGAGGCCTCCACACCCAAGCGCTGTGCCAGCTCCCCCGGACGCAGCGGTTCGGAGTCGGCGATCTGCCGCAGCAGGGCCACCGCGGCCCGGTCCAGGGGCACGCCGGCCAGCGCCATCAGCCGCTCGTGCTGCCGGGCCCGGGTGCCGAGGTAGGTGAGGCGCGTCAGGGCGCCCTCTATCTCGTTGACCTCCGGGGACGCGACGGGCAGGTCGGACAGCGATTCCGTGGGCATATCCGTCAGTTTACCAGCTCGTTGCGTAAGTCAAGTAAGTTCCACCCCTCGCTCTCGGCCCCCTCGGCGGCCGGCCATACGCGGACATGGCCACGTGTCGTACGGCCGCGTGTCGTACGGACCGCCCCACAGCAGGAGCGTGCTGGAATCGGCGAGTCCACCCGCCTTTGGAACACCGGAGGAATGCCATGGCCTTCGCCGTCGTAGCCCAGTACCAGTGCGCCCCCGCCGACGCCGACACCGTGCGTGACGCGCTGCGGAGGATGCGCGAACTGGTCCCGTCGGAGCCCGCGAACCTCGCCTACGAGGCACACGAGGTCGTCGACCGGCCGGGGGCGTTCGTGCTGTACGAGCGCTACACGGACCGCGCCGGCTTCGAGGCGCACAAGGAGACGGACCACTTCGCGGAGCTGATCCGGGGGACGGTGTTCCCGCTGCTGAAGGAGCGGACCATCACCTTCGCCGAGACGCTCTGACCGCCGCGGACGCCTGGGGCGCGCCCCTCGGGACACGTCAGCCGGACGTGCGCGGAGACGGCCCGGGACGGCGGGACGCCTCCGCGCCGCGGACCGGATGAGCCCACCTGCGCCGCGAGCGCCCGTCCCGCGGGACGTCCCGGCCGTCCCTGGGGACACCGGAACGGCATTGCGACGGCGCGCCACGGAAACCCTGGCTGTCGTGATCACTGCTCGTGGTCACGAGAACGACAGCCGGAGGCTTCCATGATCCGACGGACCCTCAAAAGCGGACTGCTGGCCACGGTGGCGGTGCTCGCGTTCCTGCCCACGGCGGCCGGCGTCACCACGGCGAGCGCCGCCGCACCGCGCCCGGTTCCCAACGCCACCACCCAGCACCACGGCCACCGCGCCCAGCACCGCACCCACCGCACCGGCCGGCGCGTCCACCACCGCCGGTACGTCACCCACCGCCGGCACCACCGCGTCCACCTCCGTACGCACCACACCCGCCCAGTGCACCGGATCCACCGCCTCACGGCCCGGCGAGCTGCGTACCGCTTCATGCCACGGACGGGAGCCTACCGTCTCGCCGCGCACGCCGCCGCGTACCGCCTCGCCGCGCACCGCCTGCACTGCCGGTTCATGGCAGACCCGTTGACGTACCGTCACGTCCTGCCCGTCACCGGCCGAGTCGCCACCCGCCACGCCCAGCTCAACGTCCGCTCCGGCCCGGGCACCGGCTACCGGATCGTCGGCCATCGCAGCACGGGCCGCCACCTGATGCTCGTCTGCAAGACGCGCGGCTCCGCGGTGTACGGCAACCGCACCTGGTACCGGCTGCGGCACCACGCGGGCTATGTCTCGGCCCACTACGTCCGCACCGACCGCACGCTCCCCTGGTGCTGACGGCACGTCACACCGCAGCACCACCCAGCCGCCGAAGGCCCGTTCGACGACCCCCGAACGGGCCTTCGGTACGCCCACAGCTCACCTTGCTCATACCTCACCGCGTGTTCCAGTCGCCGTCCTCGCGGGAATCCATTCCGACAACAGGGGCGAAACCGCCCATAGCGGAACGGGAGTCGAGGACGCACGATGCGGCACCCCCAAGCATCGACCACGCCGGACGAGGCACTGGTGGCGGGACTGCGCGAGCTGAAGGACCGTACGGGGCTGAGCCTGGCGGCGCTGGCCGCGCGCACCCCGTACAGCAAGTCCGCGTGGCACCGCTATCTGTCCGGCGGCACACCGCCGCCGAGGCCGGCCGTGGAGGCGCTCTGCCGGCTCGCCGGCGCCGATCCCGAGGCCGCGCTGACACTGTGGGACGCGGCCGACATCTCGCCGCCCGCTGTCGTGCCCGAGCAGCGCGGTCGAAAGCGGTGTTTCGGGCGGCTCCCGTCGTGGCTTCCGCTGTCGGTGTTCGCGCTGTTCGGCACAGCGACGGCGGTGGCCGCCGCTGTCGCCTTCTCCGGGCGGCCGGGTGCCGCGCCCGCCGCGCGAACGCTGCCGGAGGTGCACCGCTGTCACGGACGGTCCTGTCAGGGCGAGTTGCCCGACGCCTCGGTGTGTGCCCGGGACGCGCGGACCACGAGCACGGTCACCGGTCCCGCCTACACCGTCCGGCTGCGCTGGTCACCGGCCTGCGGGACCGCCTGGTCCGAGGTGTGGCTTCGCTCGCCCAGGGCCCGTGAGGTGTCGGTACGCGTAGGCCAGGACGTGATGTCGGCCGGTTACCCGGCGGACGACTCCACCGGTGTCAGCAGCCCGATGCTCTCGGTGTCCTCGCCGCGAGGCGTGGAGGCGTGTGCGGAGGTGGCCGGGGAGCTGGCCTGCACGGGCCTGGACGTGGAGCCCGACGCACAGAGGTGACACCGTGAAACCCGTACGGCGCCGTACCCCCTGGACGGGGTGCGGCGCCGAGCGCGGGGCGGGGCCGGGTCAGCCGGCCGTGACGAGCCGCTGCCCGGTGCCGCTGTGCTCGGGGCGCCGCGAGGAGCGCAGGGCGGCGACGCCGAACACGTCACCGGGGCGGACGACCTGGCCGCCGACGGCGACGGGGACGTTGACCGAGCCACCGGTCGCCTTCACGGTGCCTTGCGCGCAGACGGCCGCCGACCAGGCGGGGAAGCCGAGTTCGCGCAGTTCCTGGGTGTCGCGGACGCCCGCGTCGATGACCAGGCCGCGCACCCCGCGCCGCTTCA
This sequence comes from Streptomyces sp. NPDC052107, assembly GCF_040680215.1. Lineage (NCBI taxonomy): Bacteria > Bacillati > Actinomycetota > Actinomycetes > Kitasatosporales > Streptomycetaceae > Streptomyces > Streptomyces sp. NPDC052107. Next base: position 24,367 of record NZ_JBFAWG010000020.1, on the reverse strand, counting down.
GCGCGGTGGCGAACAGTTCGCCGAACATGCCGTCGGTGGACGGCGAGGTGGTGGTGACGACCAGGATGTCGCCCTCGCCGCACTGCTCGACGGCGGCGTGGATCATCAGGTTGTCGCCGGGCCAGGACAGCACGGTGACGGCGGTGCCGGCGACCCGGACGCCCTGCTGGATCGGGCGGAGATACGACGGGAGCAGGCCGGTGCGGCCCATGGCCTCATGGACGGTGGCGACGCCGTACCCGGCGAGGGCGTCGACGTCCTGCGCCTCGGCCTTGGGTGGGTCGGTGACGATCACGCCGCTCATGCCAGTTCCTTCGTGACCTGCGGGTAGGGGCGCATGTAGGCCTCGGCCATGGTCTTGTGCGGCAGGCCCAGGTAGGGTCCGGCGTTGCGCCTGAGCTGGACTCCGCGGCGGACGGCGAGGTCGGTGTAGTAGTCCCACAGGTGCTGCTGGGCGCCGAGGCACTCCATCGCCTTGCGCTTGGTCTCCCACACCTCGGTGATGTCGAGCAGGACTTCGGGCCTGAAGCCGCTCATCTCGGGCTGGTGGGGCTCGAAGCAGAAGACCGGCGGGGCGCCGATGATCTCGCCGGGTCCGGGGTAGCCGATGGCCTGGGCGAGGACACGGGCCTCCAGGGCCATGCGGTTGGCGGCGGGGTGGTCGCCGTTGTACGGGTCCTGCACCGGGTGGGTGAGGACGACGTCGGGCTGGGTCTCCCGGTAGACGGCGACGAGCTGGTCGGTCAGTTCGGCGGTGGCAACGAGGGGGTAGTCGCCGGCGTCGAAGAAGCGGACCTCGGCGCCGAGGGTGGCGGCGGCCTGCTCGGCCTCGTCCCGCCGTATCGCCTTGATCTCCTCAAGGTTCTTCCCCTCGCGCCACGCCTTGGCGGACTCACCGCGCTCACCGAAGGTCAGACAGGCGATGGTGACCTCGTCGCCGCGCGCCGCGGCCAGGGCGATGGCGCCGCCCGCGCGCCACACGAAGTCCCCGGCGTGCGCGGTGACGACGAGGGTCGAACGGGGTGGGTGTGCGGGCGCGTTGGGGTGGTTCATGGCGGAGTTCTCCCTTGTCGGGCCCGGCGCGCCGCAGACATGCGTCTCTGTGGCGCCCGCGCCTCGGTGGACAGGTGCGCGCCGGCCCCGCGTCCCGCGCGCTCAGTCCTGGAGCGCCTCGATCACGCTGGCGAGGTGGGCGCGGGCGGCCGCTTCGGCCGCCTGCGGATCCCTGGCCCTGATCGCCTCGATCATCGCCAGGTGCTCGTTCAGGGATTGCTGCGGACGCCCCGGCCGCAGCGCCAACTGGAAGCGGTGGCGGACCAGTTGGGCGTTCAGCCGCTCCAGCAGCTCGACCGCGGTCTGCTGCCCGGAGATGACCCGGATCCGGTCGTGGAGCTGGTGGTTGAGGTCGGAGTACGTGACCGGCTCGCCGTCTGCGACGGCCTTCTCCATCGCCGTGCCGAGGTCGGCCAGCTCGGTCAGCTGCCCATCACTGGCCGCCACGGCGGCCTTGGCCGCACACAGTCCCTCCAGGACCATGCGGCACTCCGTGATGGCGACCGCTTCCTCCACGGTCACCACCCGCACCCGCGAACCGCGGTTGCGGATCCTCTCGACCAGTCCCTGCGCCTCCAGATCGATCAACGCCGCACGGATGCTGGCCCGCGTCACACCGAACTGCTCGGCGAGTTCGTTCTCCACCAGCCGCTGGGCCGGCGCCATCTCGCCGTGCAGGATCGCCTGCCGCAGCTGCGCGAACGCATGCTGCTTGGCCTGCTCTCCGGTGGTCGGACGGGCTTCCTGCGGCATCGTGCCCTCCCTGAGTGAGTGCCTGTGGAACCTAAATCTAGCCAGACAACATTGTCAACAATTTTGTTTGCGCTTTTCGGTCCCGTCGCTCCGGTCCCTCAGTTCGCGCGGTACAGCTCGCCGAGCAGTTCCTGGACCGCCTGGAGGGCCGGGTGCGGGTCGTCGTGCCACCAGGCGAGCCGTACGGCGACGGGTTCGGCGTCCCGGACCGGCCGGTAGACGACGCCGGGTCGTGGGTACTGGTTCGCGGTCGACTCGGCGGTGACGCCGATGCCGCGTCCGGCGGCGATGACGGTGAGCCAGTCGTCGACGTCGTGCGTCTCCTCGACGGCGGGGCGGGAGTCCGGCGGCCACAGCTCGGGGGTGGTGGTGCCGGTGCGCCGGTCCACCCAGAGGGTGCGGCCGGTCAGTTCGGCGAGCCGTACGGACCGGCGGCGGGCCAGCGGATCGTCGGCGGCCATCGCGCACAGGCGCCGCTCCAGGCCCACGATGGCGGTGTCGAACCGCCGGTCCTCCAGCGGCCTGCGCACCACCGCGAGGTCGCAAGCGCCTTCGGCGAGACCGGCGGACGCCGTGTTGACGCGGACGAGATGCAGATCGATCCCGGGGTGGGCGGCGGTCCAGCGCCGCTGGAAGGCGACGGTGTGGCGGCCGACGGCCGACCATGCGTAGCCGATCCGCAGCCGGGTGTGCCCCGAGGTGGCCTCCTGGACCAGGGCGGCGACGTCCGCCAGCACCCGCCGGGCCTGCGCCACCACCCGCAGCCCGGTCGCCGTCGGGGTCACCTCACGCGAGGTACGCCGCAACAGCCGTACGCCCAGGGCTCTTTCGAGCCCGGCCAGGGTGCGGGAGACGGCCGCCTGGGACACCCCGAGGGCGATCGCCGCGTCCGTGAAGGTGCCCTCGTCGACGATGGCGACGAGACAGCGCAGCTGCCGGAGCTCGACCTCATCCATACGCTCAGCGTATAGAGGGTGGGGCCCATGCATTTTGCGCAAGCGCCGGACGGGCGGACGCTCCTCCCATGCGACGAGTTCTCGGACACCCCACCGCGACGGCGTCCCCCGTGGTCCAAAGCCCCGCGCCGGGGCGGCTGGCCGGCGTGGCGACCATGTTCGGCAGCGGCCTGTCCAACCAGACCGGCGCGGCGATCGGCGCGCTCGCCTTCCCGGTCCTCGGTCCGCTCGGCGTGGTGGCGGTGCGCCAGTACGTGGCCGCGCTGGTCCTGGTGGCCGTCGGCCGGCCACGCCTGCGCGACTTCACCCGGCGCCAGTGGTGGCCGGTGCTGCTGCTGGCCGTGGTGTTCGGCACCATGAACCTGACCCTGTACAGCGCGATCGACCGGATCGGCTTGGGGCTGGCGGTGACCCTGGAGTTCCTGGGCCCGCTCGGCATCGCGCTGGCCGCCTCGCGCCGCCGGCTGGACGCCGGGTGCGCGGCACTGGCCGGGACCGGAGTCGTGGTGCTGATGCGCCCCCAGCCGTCCACCGACTACCTGGGCATGGGCCTGGGCCTGGTGGCCGCCTGCTGCTGGGCCTCGTACATCCTGCTCAACCGGATCATCGGGCGGCGCATCCCGGGCGCGCAGGGGTCGGCCGCGGCCGCGTGCGTGTCGGCGCTGACCTTCCTGCCGATCGGGATCGTCCTCGCCGTACGGCATCCGCCGACGGCCGGGGCCCTGCTGTGCGCGGTGGCGGCGGGTGTGCTGTCGTCCGCCGTGCCGTACCTCGCCGATCTGCTCACGCTGCGCAAGGTGCCCGCCCAGACCTTCGGTCTCTTCATGAGCGTCAATCCGGTGCTGGCGGCGGTGGTCGGCTGGGTGGTGCTGGGGCAGAGTCCGGGAGTGCCGGAGTGGGTGGGGATCGGAGCGGTGGTGGCCGCGAACGCGGTCAGTGTCGCGAGCACGCACCGCTGAGGACGACCGCACGGGTCGCTCCCGTCGCCCGCCCGCCGTCCGTCCGCGCGCCGACGGGCGGGAGAGCGGGCGAAGCGGGTGGTCCTGGGCCGTTTTCCCGCGGGTCGAGGACGGCGGCCGGGTGGTCGCTCACCATGCGGGGCCAGCCCGTGGGCGCCGGCCTCGCCACCCCGCGGGGTGACCCCAACCTGAGCCTTGCCCGGGCCAGCCGTCCGGCGCAGTCTGGTCCTATGGGTGCTCAGGACGGCCCCACGCTCATCACCTCCGTGCAGCGGGCCTTCCGTCTGCTGGAGGCGGTGAGCGCGCACGAGAACGGCGCGCCGGCGAAACAGCTGGCACGCGAGACGGGGCTGCCGCTGGCCACCGCCTACCACCTGCTGCGCACCCTCGTGCACGACGGATACGTACGAAAGCTGGACGACGGCGGCTTCATCCTGGGCGACAAGCTGGACTCCCTCCACACGGCGGGCCGCACGCAGACGCTGCTCAGCCGCGTGCGCCCCACGCTGGCCGCCCTGCGCGACGAGCTGTCCAGCGCCGCCTACCTCACGTTCTACGAGGAGGGCGAGATCAGGGTGGCCGAGATCGTGGACAGCCCCCGTATGCCCCGGGTGGATCTCTGGGTGGGTTTCGAGGATGCCGGACACGCCACCGCGCTGGGCAAGTCCGTGCTGCGTGAGCTGGACGAGGACGCCCGCAGGGACTATCTGTCCAGGCACCAGCTCGCCGAACTCACACCACGGACGATCACCAGTCTTCCGGAGCTGCTCCGCAGGATCGAGGCGCCCCCCTTGGCACCGGCCGTCACGGACCTGGAGGAGTACGCGCTCGGCACCGTGTGCGTCGCCGTTCCCGTCTACCGCGGCAGCACGCCCGGCTCGCTCGGCGTCTCCCTTCCGGCGGAGCGGCGGGCCCGACTCCAGGAGATCCGGGCACGACTCCTCCCGGTCGCGAGCCGGGTGACCAGGAGCCTCTCACTCACTATCTGAAATTCCGCTCCTTGTGGCTGCCTCGCCCAGCCCGTTTTCTTGATGAAACGGACATTCCGGGCGTGTGCCCCGTACGGACGAGGACTGCTGACCAACCATGAGCCAGACCGGACACCATGACGGCGACCGTGCGCCGATGCGGCTGTTCAGGAACCGAGCGGCCAGCGCCCGGGGACTCCGCCGACGCGCCGCCGGGCAGCCGGCCGCCGGACCGCACGTGCTTTCGGTGCTGCCGGTGCTGGTCGTCGCCGTCGTCGCCGTCGTCGCTCTCGTCGGCGCGGCCCTGGGCGGAGGACTGATCTGGCTGCCGCTGCTGGCGACCGGCCCCGCGCTGGCTGCCGCCACCAACGAGCCGCGTGGTGTGCTGTGGGTGGGTCTCTTCGCCACGGCGACGGGCGCGGCGCTGGGCATCGGGTACGAGGCGCCGGCCCGCGAACTGGCGGCCGTGCTCGCCGCCCTGCTGGCCGTCACGGCGGCGAGCGGCCTGGCCGGCGCGCTGCGTGGCCGTCGTGAGCGGGTCCTCGCGGCCGTTCGCTCGGTTGCCGAGGCCGCCCAGCACGCCCTGCTCCAGCCGGTCCCGGACACCGTCGGCCCGTTCCAGGTGGCCGTCCGCTACAGCGCCGCGGCGGCGGAGGCGCGGATCGGCGGGGACCTCTACGCCCTGGTGCCCACGCCCCACGGGATCAGGCTGATCGTCGGCGACGTGCTCGGCAAGGGGCTGCCCGCCGTGGGAACCGCCGCCCTCGTGCTCGGGGTGTTCCGCGAGGCCGCCTATGACGAGCCCGACCTGCTCGCCGTCGTCGCGAGGATCGAGCGGAGCCTGGCGCGCAACCTCGGTCCGGACGACTTCGTCACCGCCGTGGTAGCCGGACTCCCCCGGTCGGGAGACCTGGAGATCGTCAACTGCGGGCATGCTCCGCCGCTGCTGGTGTCCGCCTCCGGAGAGGTCGGGGCGGTGGAGTCCGATCATCCCGCGCCGCCCCTCGGGCTGCGGGCGCTCTCGGGCCAGGTTCCCCGCCGGCAGCGACTGCCCTTCGCGGTGGGAGACCAGCTGCTGCTCTACACCGACGGGGTCACGGAGGCCCGGGATCACACGCGTGCCTTCTATCCGCTGGCCGAAGGGGTGGCCCGCCATGTGTGCGACGAGCCGGCGCGCACCCTGACCGCGCTGCACGACGAACTGCTGGCCCATGTGGGCGGCCGGCTGCACGACGACGCCGCCCTGCTCCTGCTCCGGAAGACGACGGCGGACGAGTCGGCGTGCGTGCCGTCATGGTGCGAGGCCGCGCTCTAGGTCATCCGCTCCAGGCCGTCTAGGTCACGATGAGCTCGGCCCACCGGGTGACTCCGCCGAGGTGGGTGCGTATGCCATGGCGGGTCGCCAGGGCGTGGACGATCGCCTCTCCCCTGCCGTGCTCGTCGGGGTCGACGCCGTCGAGGGACCCACCCGTCGAAAAGGCGGGTCCCGCGTCGCTGACCTCGATGCGCAGGGTGCGGCCGCCGTCGCCCAGCACCCACGACAGCCGCAGCACGGCCGGGGGCCGGGCGTGCACGATCGCGTTGGTGACGAGCTCCGACACCATGAGCAGCGCGTCGTCGACGAGGTGCGGACAGACCCTCCAGTCGGCGAGGACCGCCGCCGCACGATGGCGTACGGCTGAGACGGCGCCGGCGGCGGGCGGCACCGGACACACGTGTTCGCATGCCGCCTGAAGCAGCGTCTTGAGCTGTGCCGCCATGTTCTCTCCCGGTGGTGTACGACCGGCCCAGCGCCACCATTTCGGCGTGTTCCGGGCTGGCAAGCACGTTATGGAGACAAATCGGGCCGGTCAATGAATGCTGGTCGGCATTACCGAACGCCCGCGGTCCCTCGCCCCACGGGCACGGCGTCCGTGCGGGTAATAGGCTCAATTCATGGCCGGCCCAGTCCAGTCGATCGAACGGGCGGCGGCGATTCTGCGTCTGCTCGCCGGCGGGCCCCGCCGACTCGGTCTCGGTGAGGTGGCGGCCTCGCTCGGGCTGGCGAAGGGCACCGCCCACGGCATTCTGCGCACGCTCCAGCACGTGGACTTCGTGGAGCAGGACGCGACGACCGGGAAGTACCAGCTCGGAGCCGCCCTGCTGCACCTCGGTACCAGTTACCTCGACGTCAACGAGCTGCGCTCGCGCTCGCTCAACTGGGCCGACGCCCTGGCCGCCCGCAGTGGGGAGGCGGTACGCCTGGGAACGCCGCTGGAGGGCAGCGTCCTCGTCGTCCACCACGTGTTCCGGCCGGACGACACCTTCCAGACCCTGGACGTGGGCGCGCTGCTGCCCCTGCACGCCTCCTCGCTCGGCAAGGTACTGCTGGCGTACGGGACCGCCAGCGTCGAGCCGGGCCAAGGGGGACTGGAGGCGTACACCCGGCACACCCTGGTCGATCCCCAGCAGCTGGCCCGGGCGCTCGCGGAGGTGAGGGAGGTCGGGTGGGCGGCCGAGACACAGGAAATGACCATGGGTGAGGCCGGACTTGCCGCGCCGATCCGCGGGCACGGCGGCCTCGTCGTCGGCGCCATCGGGCTGTCCGGGCCGGTCGAGCGGATCTGCGACAGCCACGGCCACCCCCGCCCGAGTCTGATCACGCTGATCCGGGAAGCCTCACGGGCGATCTCCAGAGACCTGGGGGCCGCCCGCTGGTAGGCCAGGACAGCCGCCCCTCGATCCGTCGGAAGGCAGACCCGATCATGGCCGAACGGTATGTAATGTCCATCGATCAGGGCACCAACTCGACCCGATGCATCCTGTTCGACCACCGTGGGCGGCTGGTCTCGGTCGCGCAGAAGGAACACCAGCAGCACTTCCCCCGGCCCGGCTGGGTCGAGCACGACGCCATGGAGATATGGCACAACCTGCGGCACGTCGTGCCCGAGGCGCTGTCCGACACCGGTGTCGGCAAGGAGCAGGTCATCGCCATCGGCCTGGCCAACCAACGTGAGACGACGGTGCTCTGGGACCGGCGGACGGGCGCTCCACTGGGCCGGGCGATCGTGTGGCAGGACACCCGCACGGCACCGCTCGTCGACGACCTCAGGCAGCACCCCGGGGAGGCGTTCTTCCTGGAGCGGTGCGCTCTGCCGCCCTCGACCTACTTCTCCGCGCTGCGGATCCGGTGGCTGTTCGACCACGTCAAGGGGGTCGAGCAGCGCGCCAAGGACGGCGAGGTCCTGTTCGGCACGATGGAGAGCTGGCTGATCTGGAATCTCACCGGCGGCGCCGACAGCGGCCTGCACATCACCGACGCCACCAACGCCAGCCGCACCATGCTGATGAACATCCGCACGCTCACCTGGGACGACGAGCTGCTGGCCTTCTTCGGGGTGCCCCGCGCGATGCTGCCCGAGATCCGGTCCTCCGCGGAGGCGTACGGCGAAGCCCGCGCGCTGCTGCCCGGGGTCTCCATCACGGCGGCCCTCGGCGACCAGCAGGCCGCCCTCTTCGGCCAGACCTGCTTCTCCCCCGGCGAGGCCAAGTGCACCTACGGAACGGGCAGCTTCCTGCTGCTCAATACCGGCAACGAGCTGGTGCGGTCCCGGCACGGGCTCCTCACGACCGTCGCGTACAAGATCGGGGACCAGCAGCCGGCCTACGCCCTGGAAGGGTCGATAGCCGTCACCGGCGCACTCGTCCAGTGGTTCCGTGACCGGCTGGGCCTGATCAGCAGCGCCCCGGAGATCGAGACGCTCGCGCGGACGGTCGCGGACAACGGCGGCTGCTACATCGTGCCCGCCTTCTCGGGTCTGTTCGCGCCCCGCTGGCGCAACGACGCACGCGGCGTCATCGTTGGCCTCACCTCGTACATCACCAAGGGGCACCTGGCGCGCGCCGTGCTGGAGGCCACCGGATGGCAGACCCGGGAGGTCGTCGACGCCATGAACGCCGACTCCTCGGTCTCCCTTCGGCAGCTCAAGGTGGACGGGGGCATGACCGCGGACAACCTGCTCATGCAGTTCCTGGCCGACGTGCTCGACGTGCCCGTGGTCCGGCCCATGGTCGCCGAGACGGTTTCCCTGGGCGCCGCCTACGCGGCCGGACTCGCCGCCGGCTACTGGCCCGATCTGGAAGTGCTGCGCCGCAACTGGCACCGGGCCGCCCAGTGGCTGCCCGACATGGACCCCGAACTGCGGGAGTCGGAGTACGACAACTGGCAGCGGGCCGTCGAACGCTCACTGGGCTGGGTCAGACCGCCACGTTCCCCCTGACACGGCCCCGCAGGGGAGCCGACAACACCGGACGGCGGTGGCGCGATGGGCATTCACTTGCTTGACTCAAGTAAGACATGTGCTTGCCTAACTCAAGCAAGCCGCTGGCCGGCCGGGGTGGCCATGAGCGGAGGCCACCCCTGCGCCGCGTCCCGTGGGGACGGGGAGCGGCATCGCCCCAGGACCGGGGCCGGGCCCCCGCCCGGCCCCGGTCCTGGGCGCCTCCCCCAGTCGGCCCGCCCCGACCTCCCGAAAGCGAGTCACCCCATGGCCACCATGAAGTCCGTACAGACCGGCGCCGCGGGGCAGATCGAGGTGGTGGACGTCGAGCGCCCCGAGCCCGGGCCGAAGGACGTGCTCGTGAAGATCCGCGCATGTGGCATCTGCGGCACCGATCTCACCTTTGTGCACATGGGCGGCATGCCGGCCCGCGCCCATCTGGGCGGTGAACCGGTCCCGTTGGCCCTGCGGCACGAGCCGGCCGGGGAGATCGTCGAGGTCGGCGCGGAGGTCACGGGCCTGAAAGCCGGGGACCGGGTGGTCGTCGATCCACAGGACGCGCCCACCGGGATCATCGGCTGCGGCGGCAGACACGGCGGCATGAGCGAGTACCTGCTGATCGAGAACGCCGTCGCGGGGCGGAGCGTGGCGGTGTTCCCCGACTCCGTGCCCTTCGACGTGGCCTCGCTCAACGAGCCGATGGCGGTCGCCCTGCACTGCGTCAACCGGTCCGAGGCACGGCCGTCGGAGAAGGTGGTGGTGTTCGGCGCCGGGCCCATCGGGCTCGATGCCACGATCTGGCTGAAGCTACGGGGTGTGCGGCACGTGGTCGTGGTGGATGTGCTGCCGGACCGGCTGGAGAAGGCCCTGGCCGTCGGCGCGGACGCGGTGATCGACTCGCGCGCGCGGGACGTGGCCGCCCGGCTGACCCAACTGCACGGGCAGAGCGCCAACGCGCTCGGCCTGCCTCGGCCGGACACCGACGTCTACATCGACGCCGCCGGCGCCGCGGCCGTCTTCAACACCGTGGTCGGCGCGGCCAAGTGGGGCGCCCGGCTGGTCATGGTGGCCGTACAGAAGAAGGGTTGGGAGCACGACCTCGGCGGGATGCTGCGCAGCGAGCTGACACTGATCGCGTCGCAGGGGTATCCCACGGAGATCTTCGAGGTGACGCCTCAACTGGTCGAGCACCACGAGCGCTTCTCGCGGCTGATCAGCCACCGGGTGCCGTTCGCCGAGGCGGACCGGGCCTTCCGGCTGGCGCTGACGCCGGGTGCGGCGGAGAAGGTCGTGGTGACCTTCGATGCGTGAAGCCCGGGGGCTCAGCGAGCAGGTCCGACCGGGGCCAGCCACAGGCCCAGGATCGCGTCCGTGAGGCCCGTGGCCGCCTCCGACCAGGTGGCTCTCGGGGTCGGCGTGCCCTCGGCGAGGGAGCGTTCCCGCTCGGCGCAGGTGTGCAGGATCAACAGGCGGACCATCTGGCCGCGTTCGGCGCGGACCTCGAACGGCAGTTCCGGAAGGACGCGGTTCAGCCCCTCGATCGCCTGCCGCAGCGCCGGCGAGGCCATGGACTCCTCGACCATGATCTCGTGCAGCGCCGGGTCGGTCATGACCTGGGCGCAGAACCGGGCGTACCAGGTCGGGCTGCCGAGCCCGGCCAGATGCTCGGTCACCGGGCGCACCAGGCAGTCGACCCAGTCGCGCAAGGCCGGCCCGTGGCCGCCTGGAGGAGACCGTGCGGCCGCACTCCCCCGGCCACGATTCCCTTCGCCCGGTGCCCGGCCCGGGCGCACGGCGAGCACCGACGGGCCGGGCGCCGCTCGCCCGGTCGGCGGTCGCGCCCACGCGGCTTTCTGCTGCGACCGTCTGCCGTGCCATTGCCGGGCTGCTTGCTGGACGGCGGCCGTCGTGGCGGCTCGAAGCCCGCTGAGCGACAGCGCACATCGCCGGAGGGCGGGCGTCGCCGCCCGTCTCCGCGGCATGCGCAGGCGGTGTGGGCCCGCCCGTGTCGGCGACATGGCCCGGCGGCCCGGGCCCGTTCAGGGGAACCGGTGGCCGCAGGGGCGTGAGGGCGGCGGGAGCGGTCGAGATCTTCAGCCGTGACCGCCGTGCCCCTGCCGCTCATCGCGCCGATGCTCGCCACTCCCGGCACCTTGCCGCCCGCCGCCCAGGACCAGCGGTGGGCGTACGAGACCAAGCAGGACGGCCAGCGGGCGATGGTCTATCTGCCCGGCGACGGCAGCGTGCTGCTGCGCGCCCGCTCGGGCGAGGACATCACCGCGGCCTATCCCGAACTGCGGCCGCTCGGCGGCGCGCTGGGCACCACGCCCGCCGTACTGGACGGCGAGGTGCTGGCCCTCGACGAACAGGGCCGGGCCGACTTCCAGCTGCTGCAGAGCCGGATGGGCCTCGCGCACGCCCCCGCGCGGGCGGCACGCCGGGCCGCCCAGGTGCCGGTGCATCTGGTGCTGTTCGACGTGCCGTACTTCGAGGAGTCCCTGCTACGGCAGCCGTACGTACGGCGGCGGGCCCGGCTGACGGAGCTGGGCCTGGCCGGGCCGTACTGGTCGACTCCGGGTGCGGTGACCGGGCACGGCGCCGAGGCGCTCGCGGCGACCAGGGAGCACGGCCTGGAGGGGCTGGTGTGCAAGCGGCTGGACTCGGTGTACGAGCCCGGGGTCCGCTCGCGTGCCTGGATCAAGATCCGGAACATGCGCGCGGAGGATGTGATCGTCGGCGGCTGGCTGCCGGGAAAAGGACGGCTGAGCGGGCTGCCCGGTGCGGTGCTGGTCGGACAGCGCGACCAGGGCGGCCGGCTGCGGTACGTCGGCGGGGTGGGCACCGGCTGGAGCGAGGCCGAGCGGACGGAGCTGGCCGCGCTACTGCGGGACACGGCGAGCGAGCGGTGCCCCTTCGACCCGGTGCCGCGCGCCCCGGGCGCCCGCTGGGTGCTGCCCCGGCTGGTCGGCGAGGTCAGCTACAGCACCCGTACCCGGGCCGGACTGCTGCGCCAGCCGTCCTGGCTGCGGCTCCGCCCGGACCTCACCCCCGAGGAATCCGCGGCCGACCTGCCGGAGGGCTCCGGCTGAGGAGACACGCCGGTACGCAGCCCGCCCTACGGTGCGCCACCACCGGGCCATGGACGCCCCCGCACCGAGCCCCCATCATGGCCGGATGGATCTTCACGTGGAGCTGCCCCCGGCGATCGACGCGTCCGGACTGCTGGCCCTCGCCGAGGGGCATCACGGCCGTACCGCCCGGGCGTTGGGTGTCCGGGAAGCCGCCGGTCACCTCGTCAAGGCGTACACGCTGCAGGCGCCGGGCCGTACGGTCGGTCCGCAGGCCGTGGACACGGCGCTGGACCTGGCCGCGGGCCATCTGACGCTGGGACGGGTACGCGGCTCGCTGGGCCTTGCCGTGCTGATCGTGCACGCGGGCGGCGACGGCGACTACGTCCTCGTGCACAGCTGGATCGAGGGACACATGTCCGACCTGGCCGTCTTCACCGGACCGGCCGGGCGGCCGGCCGAGCTGCGGCCGGGCCGGGCGGGACTCGCGCCGTGCGTCTGGGAGGCCGCGCTGCTGGCGCACGAGCGGGAGGCGTTCTCCCGGCACGTCCTGGACGGCGAGGGCCCGCTCGCCGAGCGCCTGACCGCCTGGAGCACCGACACCCTGGATGGCGAGGTCCGGTGATCGGCACTCCCCTGGTGCGGCACGCCCACCGCGCCGATCTGCCGCGCGTGGCCGAACTGGCCGCCCAGCACGCTGAGTACGAGCGTGCCGCCCCGCCGGTGCCGGACCTCGCCGCCCGGCTGGCCGGTCTGCTGTTCGACACGCCGGCCCCGCGGCTGCGCTGCCTGGTCGCCGAGGCCTCGGACGGCGAGATCGTCGGCTACGCCACCTGCGCGCCCGAACTGTCCACCTGGGACGGGCGGGAGTATCTGCACATGGACTGCCTGTTCCTGGCCCCCGGCCACCGCGGCCTCGGCCTCGGCCCGCTGCTCATGGAGGCGGTGGTCGCCGAGGCCCGGAGGCTCGGCGTCACTCAGGTGCAGTGGCAGACGCCCGCCTGGAACGAGGGGGCGGTCCGTTTCTACGACCGGCTCGGCGCCCGCGCGAAGGAGAAGCTGCGCCACACCCTCCCGGTCGGCGAAGCCGGCGCCTGAGCCGGGAAACCGGCCGCCGCCCGGGAGCTGTGTCTGCGGCTCCTCGGGGCCACGGGTCTCGGGACGGCGCCCTTCGAGAAGACCGCGGTGTTCCACCCGGTCCCTGACCGGGCGTCGGGTCCGAAGGTCTATCGTGTCCCCATGTCCGTCCCGGAATTGATCCGTATCGTCTCCCGCGACTCCCCCATGGCCCTGGCCCAAGTCGAGCGGGTCCGCGCCGAGTTGGCCGTGCTGCACCCCGGTGTGCGCACCGAGGTGGTGCCGGTGAAGACCACCGGCGACAAGTGGCTCGGCGATCTGTCAAAGGTCGAGGGCAAGGGGGCGTTCACCAAGGAGGTCGACGCGGCCCTGCTGGCCGGGGAGGCCGATCTCGCGGTGCACTGCGTCAAGGACGTGCCCGCCGACCGGCCGCTGCCCGCCGGCACCGTGTTCGCCGCCTTCCTGAAGCGGGACGACATCCGGGACGCGCTGATCCACCCGGGCGGGCTCACCCTGGACGAGCTGCCGGCCGGCACCCGGATCGGCACCTCCTCGGTACGCCGGGTGGCCCAACTGGCCGCCACGCACCCGCATCTGGAGTGTGTGCCGTTCCGCGGCAACGCCAACCGCCGGCTGGAGAAGCTGGCCGCCGGGGACGCGGACGCCCTGCTGCTGGCGGTGTCCGGTCTGGAGCGGATCGGCCGCACGGACGTGATCAGCGAGGTGCTGTCGACCGAGACGATGATGCCGCCGATCGGCGCGGGCATCCTCGCCCTGCAGTGCCGGGAGGACGACACCGCTCTGATCGACACCGTCAGCGGGCTCGGCGACCCGGACACCTATCGGGAGGCGACGGCCGAGCGGATGTTCCTGCATGTGCTGCAGGGCCACTGCAACAGCCCGATCGCCGGCTACGCGCGCGTGGACCGCGGCGGGGAACTGTCCCTCCGGGCCTGTGTGTTCACCCCGGACGGCAAGACCAGGCTGAACGCCCACGAGTGGGCGGGACGGCTCGATCCGGCCACGCTCGGCACCTCGGTCGCGGTGGCGCTGCTGCGGCAGGGCGCGCGGGAGATCATCGACGGCATCCCGCACTGACCGTACGGCGCCGCCGGCGCCGCCCGCGTCAGGCGGTGCCGGGCTCCGTCTGGTCCTTCAGAAAGGCGCTGACCTGGTGGGCCAGGCTGCCCTGCCCCGCGGCCGCGGGAGCGGCCGCCGTGGTCGCCTCCAGGACGCCGATGCCGCCGGTCCACAGCCGACGGTCGGCCCACTCGTCCTCCACCCGCAGCTGCACCTGCACGTCCACGTGGGCCAGGGCCGCCTCGGGGGCGGCGGCGTAGATCACGGCGGTGGCCCGGCGCAGCGGGTAGACGTCGAAGCCCTCGATGAACTGCGAGTTGCGCCAGTCGATGAACGCGCCCTCGCCGTCCGGGCCGACCCGGACGTCGATCTGGCCGTCCTCCAGGTGGATGCCGTAGTGCTGGGCGCCACGGTTCTCGACCGTCACCCGGACACTGAAGTACGCCAGCCCGACGGCGGCGTCGTCGCGTCCGCGCGGCGGCTCGGCTGCCTCCAGACGGTGGACGCGGACCCGCAGACCGGCATGCTCGTCGTACTCGTGCCAGTCCCCGACCACGTTCGGCTCGTACACAGTGCCCCTCTCGACCTTCGAGAGCTGCTGTCTATCTGTGCGCCGAGCGCACTGTCAAATGAGCAGAATGCGCTATGGCCAGCGGGTTCGCCCGCTTTGATCGGTGATCAAGCGCTGCGCAGGAAGGATGCGTTCGCGGCGCTTTCGGCGGGGGTACGGGTGCGTGCCGCACATCACGTCCACGGCAAGATCACCGGGCCAGTCGGCCGAGCAGTGCGGAGGCCGCGGTGACGCCGAGCGCGGCGGCCACCGCCAGGACCGCGAAATCGGTGCCGAGGTGCGCGGGCGTGCCGAGCAGCAGGCCACGCAGAGCGTCGACCTGATAGCTCAGCGGGTTGACCTTGCTGACGGCCTGGAGCCAGCCCGGCATCACCGAGACGGGGTACAGGGCGTTGGAGCCGAAGAACAGCGGCATGGTGATCGCCTGGCCGAAGCCCATCAGGCGGTCGCGGCTGAGCACGATGCCGGCGATGGTCATCGACAGGCAGGAGAAGAACGCCGAGGCGAGGACGACGGCGAACGCGACGCCGACCAGCTTCAGCGGGTTCCAGGTGAGGGCGACGCCGAGCACGGCGGCGATGACGATCACGACGATCGCCTGGATCAGCGACTTCACCCCGGCGGCGAACGCCTTGCCGGTGATCAGTGCCGAGCGCGGGGTCGGGGTGACGAGGAGCTTGTTCAGGATGCCCGCGTCACGTTCCCAGATGATCTGGATGCCGTAGAAGATCGCGATGAACATCGCCGACTGGGCGATGATGCCGGGCGCCATGAAGTCGATGTACGGGACGCCGCCGGTGGGAATCGCGCGGATCCGGGTGAAGGTCTGACCGAAGATCAGCAGCCACAGGGCGGGCTGGACCGCACGGGTGTACAGCTCGGTGCGGTCGTGCCGCAGCTTCTGCAGCTCCACGGCGCACATGGCGACGACCCGGGCGGGCAGCAGCCGCCAGCCGGCGCGCGGCACGGGCGGGCTGAGCAGCAGAGCGGTGTCGCTGCCGGGGGCGCGGTCAGCCGACTCGGCGCGCGGTGCGGCGGGTGCTGCGGACATCGCGGAAACCTCCTCCGGAGTGGGCGTCGAGGCCGCTGCCGGCGACGTCGCGGAAGACGTCCTCCAGCGTGGGCAGGGTGTCGGTGCCCCGGCGTTCGGCGAGGCCGCGGCGCAGCTCGGCCGGGGTGCCGAGGGCGCGGATGCGGCCGCGGTGCATCAGGCCGACCCGGTCGCAGTACTGGTCGGCCTCGTCCATGTAGTGGGTGGTGACGAGGACGGTCATCCCGATGGCCGCGCGGACGGCGTTGATGTGCTCCCAAACGCCGGTGCGGGCGATCGGGTCGAGCCCGATGGTCGGCTCGTCGAGGATCAACAGCCTGGGCGCGCTCACCAGCGCCTGGGCCAGCTCCAGGCGGCGGACCATGCCACCGGAGTAGGTTCCGGCGAGCCGGTCGGCGGAGTCCGCGAGGCCGACGGCGGCCAGCGCCTGGCCGACCCGTGCGGCACGCTCGCGGCGGGGGACGTCGAAGACCCGGGCGAACAGGGCGACGTTCTCCCGGCCGGTCAGCCCGCTGTCGGCGGACAGCTGCTGCGGGACGTAGCCGAGCAGCCGGCGCACCGCCATCCGCTCCTTGGCCGCGTCGTGCCCGAACACGCCGACCATGCCGGCGGGGACGGGCAGCAGGGTGGTGATGCAGCGGATCGCGGTGGTCTTCCCGGCGCCGTTGGGCCCGAGCAGCCCGAACACCTCCCCCTCACGGACGGTCAGATCGAGCCCGTCGACGGCATTGGTGTCCCCGAAGGCATAGGCGAGCCGGGTACAGCTGACGGCATCGGCGACCAGGGCGGGGGTGACCGCGGAACGCGCGCCCATGGCGTCGGCCCCGGGAGCCGACGTGGCCGCGGGGCGCGCGGCAACGGCGTCGGCCCCGGGGGCGGTCGGGGTCGTGGGGCGCGCGGCTTCGGCGGCAGTACTGACGGCGTCGGCGGTTTCGGGAGCGGCGCCGACGGTTCCCGCAGAGCCAATGGCCGCGGTCGCTGCGCCGGAAGCATCGGCGGGCACGCCAGGCGTCGCATCCACGACGACGGGTTCAGCGGGTACGTCGGCGACTGCGGCGGATTCGGGCGCCACACCGACAGTTCCCACAAAGCCGACAGCAGCAGCCGGTTCACCGGAAGCATCGGCGGACGCACCAGGCGTCGCATCCACGACGACGGGTTCAGCGGGTACGTCGGCGACTGCGGCGGATTCGGGCGCCACACCGACAGTTCCCACAAAGCCGACAGCAGCAGCCGGTTCACCGGAAGCATCGGCGGGCACGCCGGGAATCGCATCGACACTGACGGCTTCGGCGGGTGCGTCGGCAGCTGGGGCCGAGGCGTCGGGGCTGTCGGCGGTGTTCACGCAGTCGCTGGGGGTGCCGACGGTGTCCACCGAGTTGCCCGAGCTGTCGATGGTGTTCGCGGCATCGCCGGAGCTGTGGATGGCGCCGACGGCGTCGCCAGGGGTGCCGGAGGTGTCCACGGAGGTTCCGGAGCGGCCGGCAGTGCCGACGGCATCGGCGGAGCTGTCCGTGGTGCCTGCAGCGTTGTCCGGGGTTTCGGCGCTGTCCCTCGTCACGGCCTCTGGACCTCCGTCACGATCGTCGGTCTCCGTCATGCTTCCTCGGTCTCCTCGTGCAGGCCGGCCGCCAGTTTGCGCAGTGCCGGGAGGGCCGTGCGCAGGGCCTCGCGGTCGGTGTCGTCGAGGCGGGACACGTGCCGGCCGACCAGTTCGGAACGGCGCCGCTTCCAGTCGCCGAGCCGCTTCTCGGCGGCCGCGGTCAGCTGCAGCCGGGCCGCGCGCCGGTCGGCGGGGTCGGTCTCGCGGAGCAGGTATCCGCCCCGGACCAGCTGGTTGACCAGGGTCGACACGGAGTTGCCCGCCAGGTGCAGGGCCCTCGCCGCGTCCGAGATGCCGATACCGGGCCGGGACTCGACCAGCCGGAGCAGTTCCACCTCGGCACCGCGCAGCCGGGGCACGCCCAGACCGCCGCGCAGCCTCCGGCGGATCAACCGCTGGATGCGCACCAGCGTGTCCGCCAGCTCCTCCGGGAAGGTCTCGGACTCCGTTGCCGCTCGCTGCGCCGTATCGGGTTCCACACCAGAAGATTACCTCTCCTACAGAGATATAGGCCGCCAAGGGGAAATCAAAGATCGACCTGCCCGCATCCCATTTGTACTTAATTGGTTTGCTATGTCCGTGAATGGGAAAGCAAAGGGCAGTGCTTCGGACCGTAGGCACGTCCGTGGGAGTCGGCTTCTTGTCGCACGCCCCGCTTCCCCTATTTCTGGTCCGAGCGCGCCTC
The DNA here is from genome assembly GCF_040680215.1 of Streptomyces sp. NPDC052107. Taxonomy (NCBI): domain Bacteria; kingdom Bacillati; phylum Actinomycetota; class Actinomycetes; order Kitasatosporales; family Streptomycetaceae; genus Streptomyces; species Streptomyces sp. NPDC052107. The sequence continues at coordinate 6,284 of NZ_JBFAWG010000020.1, read as the reverse complement.
CCACGGTGTCTGTACACCCAGCACCTGCTGAGAGAGGTGCGCATCATGCCTGTCATCGGTAGCACGACCTCCCATCCCCACGACGACGCCCCCGACACGGCGGAATCGTTCGAGCGGCTCGCGCAGCTGCCCGAAGGCCCCGAGCGGCGGGCGTTGCGCGATGAACTGGTCGAGCTGTGGCTCCCCATGGCCGAGCGGATCGCCGTGCGGTTCCGTGGCCGCGGGGAGACTCTGGAGGACCTGTACCAGGTGGCCGCCCTCGGTCTGGTGAAGGCCGTCGACCACTACGACCCCGGGCGTGGCCGTGCCTTCGAGGCCTATGCCGTGCCCACCATCACCGGTGAGATCAAGCGCCACTTCCGTGACCACATGTGGACCCTGCACGTGCCGCGCCGGGTGCAGGACCTGCGCAACCGGGTCCGCTCCGCCGGCAAGGAACTGGCCCAGAACACCTCGGGGCGCCCGCCCACCGTGGCGGAGATCGCCGCCTACACGCGGCTCAGCGAGGACGAGGTGCGCACCGGCATGGAGGCGCTGGAGTGTTTCTCCGCGCTGTCCCTGGACGCCGAGGTGGCCGGCACCGACGGCTACGCCCTCGGAGACTCCCTGGGCAGCCCCGACCCCGGATACGACCTCGTGGTCGACCGGGCCGCCGTCAAGCCATGTCTCGCGGCACTGCCGGAACGCGAGCGCATCATCCTCTACCTGCGGTTCTTCCGCGGGATGACACAGAGCCGGATCGCCCAGCAGCTGGGTATCTCGCAAATGCACGTCTCCCGGCTGCTCAGCAGCTGCTTCGACCGGCTGCGCGAGGAACTGCTCGCCGAGGCCCGCTGAAGCCGCGCCCGCTGAAGCCGCCGGCGCATCCCCCGCCCCCGCCGGGACTCACCCGTCCGAGGTCCCGGGCACCTGCGTGGGGCCGTACCGGTCCAGGGCGTCCTCCAGTTCGGCGCAGACCTCGGGCGGGATGTCGCCCCGGCGGCCCCAGATGAGGATCAGCTCCGCGATGTTGCGCAGCTTGATGTTCGTGTGCTGGGAGACCTCCCTCAGCACCTCCCAGCCCTCGTCCGGCGTCACCCTGCCCAGGGCCACCACCATCCCGATCGCCTGGTCGACGACCGCGTGGGAGATCACGGCCTCCTTCATCTGGTCGACCTCGGCCTGTAGCTGGGAGAGCCGGTCGGGCTCGTTCGCTCCCATGCCCCCATCGTGCCCGCCTGCCTGCGGCGATGCCACCGGGGGTACTCGACAGGCACCTGACCCCCTTCCGGTTGGACACTGGATCGAGAGCGGTGGCCGCCCGGCCCCGAGAGCAGGACGCGACTGACATGAACCACAACGCACCCGTCAGTGGTGGACCGCGGAAGCGAGACGTCGTCTCCACGCACTCCGTCTTCGGTGCCCCGTGCTGGGTGAGCCTGACCAGCCGTGACCTCGAGGCCACCCAGGACTTCTACACGGCCGTCCTGGGCTGGCGCTGGCGCGGCGCGAAACTCGGCGAGCACTTTCGGATCGCCCTGGCGGACGGCGTGCCGGTGGCCGGGATCGCCGCCGTCGCGGCCATGTGGCAGATGGCCGTGGCCTGGACGCCGTACTTCGCCGTGCCGGACGCCGACGTGGCGGTGGCCCGGGTCCGCGAGCGCGGCGGTACGGCGGCCGTAGGACCGCTGTCCTTCCCGCCGGGACGCGCCGCACTGCTCGCCGACCGGGACGGGGCCACCTTCGGCATCTGGCAGGGGGATCTGGTCGCCAACTGGGAGGCCTGGCGGCGGGCGTCGCCCACCTTCATCCGGCTGCACACCCGCGACGCCTTCGACGCCGCGATGTTCTACGGCGAGATCCTCGACTGGGCGTCCGGGACGCCGGGCTGTTGCGAGGTGGAGTACGAGGGCGGCGAGGTGGTGCTGCGCAGCCAGGGCGACATCGTGGCGCGCATCGACTCGGGCGCGGTGGAGTCGGCACCGGATCCCTCCGTACGGCCGCACTGGCAGATCCACTTCACCGTCGCGGACGTCACGGACTGCGCCCGGGCGGCGGAGAAGCACGGTGGCAGCGTGTTGCGCGAGGACGAGACGGAGGCGATCCTGCGGGATGCCGACGGCGCGCAGTTCACGGTGACGGCACGCGACGCTCGCTGATATCGACCCCGCGCCTCTTGGGGAGCCGCAGTGCCGTCGGCTTCGTAGCGGCACCCCGTGACCGGCCGCGACAGACGCGCGGACAGGCAGTCAGCTCGCCACCCGCGACGGTCTGGACAGCAGGATCAGACTCCGGGCCTCCACGCGAAGCCTCGAGCCCGCCTTGCGTTCGCGCTCGTCGGGGATGCCGTCCGGGTCGGCGGTGTCGATCAGGGTCGTCCAGCGCTCGCCGAAGGTGTCGTCGGGCAGGCGGAAGTCGACCTGTTCCCAGTAGCCGTTGACGAGCAGCAGGAAGGAGTCGTCGACCATCCGGCGGCCGTGTGCGTCGCGTTCGGCGATGGCGTCGCCGTTGAGAAACACCCCTACCGAGTGCGCGTCTTCGCGCTGCCAGTCCCGGCCGGTCATCTCGCGGGCGTCGGGCCTGAGCCACATCAGGTCGGGCAGCGGTTGCCTTGCGTGGGTCGCGGTCTCGCCGCGGAAGAAGCGGCGGCGCCGCAGCACGGGGTGCGCGGCACGCAGGGCGATCAGATGCCGGGTGAAGTCCGTGAGGCTGCGCTGCTCATCCGTCATCTCCCAGTCGACCCAGGAGATTTCGTTGTCCTGGCAGTAGGCGTTGTTGTTGCCCTGCTGCGTGCGGCCGAGTTCGTCGCCGTGGGAGAGCATCGGGATGCCCTGCGACAGCAGCAGCGTGGCCAGCAGGTTGCGCTGCTGCCGGGCGCGCAGTTCGAGGACGGCCGGATCCTTGGTGGCGCCCTCGACACCGCAGTTCCAGGACCGGTTGTGGCTCTCGCCGTCCCGGTTGTCCTCGCCGTTGGCCTCGTTGTGCTTGTCGTTGTACGACACCAGGTCGCGCAGCGTGAAACCGTCGTGCGCAGTGACGAAGTTGACGCTCGCGCGCGGCCGGCGCCTGCTGTGCTGGTACAGGTCGGAGGAGCCGGTCAGCCGGGAGGCGAACTCGCCGAGCGAGCCGGGCTCGGCGCGCCAGAAGTCCCGTACGGCGTCCCGGTACTTGCCGTTCCACTCCGACCACAGGGGCGGGAAGTTGCCGACCTGGTAGCCGCCCTCCCCCACGTCCCAGGGCTCGGCGATGAGCTTGACGCGGCTGATCACCGGGTCCTGCTGGATCAGGTCGAAGAACGCCGAGAGCCGGTCCACCTCGTGGAACTGCCGGGCCAGCGTGGCCGCGAGGTCGAAGCGGAAGCCGTCGACATGCATCTCGGTGACCCAGTACCGCAGCGAGTCCATGATCAGCTGGAGCACGTAAGGGTGCCGCATCAGCAGGCTGTTGCCGGTGCCGGTGGTGTCGTAGTAGTGCGCCCAGTCGCCGTCGACCAGGCGGTAGTAGGAGGCGTTGTCGATGCCCCGGAAGGACAGCGTGGGGCCCATCTCGTTGCCCTCGGCCGTGTGGTTGTAGACCACGTCGAGGATCACTTCCAGGCCGGCCGCGTGCAGCGCCTTCACCATGGCCTTGAACTCGTTGACCTGCTGGCCGAGGGAGCCGAAGGCGGCGTAGGCGTTGTGCGGGGCGAAGAAGCCGATGGTGTTGTAGCCCCAGTAGTTGGACAGCCCCCGGTCCTGCAGCACGCCGTCCTGCACGAACTGGTGCACCGGCATCAGCTCCACCGCGGTCACGCCGAGCGAGGTCAGGTGCTCGATGACGGCGGGGTGGGCGAGGCCGGCGTAAGTGCCGCGCAGCCGCTCGGAGACGTCGGGGTGGGTGCGGGTCAGGCCGCGCACATGGGTCTCGTAGATCACCGAGTCCGAGTACGGCGTCCGGGGCGGGCGGTCGTCGCCCCAGTCGAAGTGGGGGTCGGTGACCACGCCCAGCGTGGAGTGCCCGGCGCTGTCGGACGGGGCGGGGCCGTCCGGATCGCGTTCGTACAGGGAGGCGTGGTTGTCGATCTGGCCGGTCACGGCGCGCGCGTACGGGTCGAGCAGGAGCTTCGCCGGGTTGCACCGGTGGCCGAGCGAGGGCTGCCAGGGGCCGTGCACCCGGTACCCGTAGCGCTGGCCCGGCACGATGCCGGGCAGATAGGCGTGCCAGACGAATCCGTCGACCTCGTGCAGCCGGACCGGGGTCTCGGTGCCGGCCTCGTCGACGAGGATCAGGTCGACCCGCTCGGCCACCTCGCTGAACAGGGCGAAGTTGGTGCCCTGTCCGTCGAACGCGGCACCCAACGGGTAGGGCTGCCCGCTCCACACGGGCAGCCCTTTCTTTCCCCTGCGGGCGGTCACCGGCTGCCCTCCAGGGCGTCGTCAGGAGCAGCCGCCGCGAGCACGTCGTCCATGGCTCCCGCGGGCGCGGCCAGCACCACCACCGGCGTCTCGCGCGGCACCTGCAGCCCCTGCCGCAGCGTCGGCGCGGGGGCGGTCGGCACCAGCGGGACGCGCTGACCGGCGCGGGCCCGCTGCGAGAACCAGATGATCTTGCTGCCGGTGTCCGAGGCGCAGCAGCCCCAGCCGTCGCTCATGGCGGCGATGTCCGCCAGGCAGGCTCGCAGGTCCTGGTCGGGGCGCAGGTCCGGGTCGTCGTCGGCGAAGGCGGTGATGAGGTGCTGGCCGTTCCACCACATCTCGATGGAGGTGTGCTTGTCCGTCGCATGCTCGTCGATCGCCCGCAGCAGCAGTTCGGCGCCGCGGCAGACGGGGTCCGTGAGGTTCTCGAGGTCCCAGTAGCGGAGGTGGGCGGCCAGGATGCGGCTGACCTGTCCCACCCGTTCCGGGCTGACTTCCACGTCGAGGTGGTAGTAGCAGGGCACTGCGGTCTTCATCGTCGCTTGCTCCTCACCGGCGAAGCTCTCGCTCCCCTCGCCCGCCCGGGAGAGGTCCCGGATGCCCGTCCGGGAGGGATCCCGGACACATAGCGTGAGCGCTGATCGCTTCTGAGTCACCTCCACGGTGACCGCACTACGCCATTCGTGCAACACGAGGGCCCGACACACATCCCTCGTTGAAGATCCAACAAGACGCTGCGTCGTCGTCCGTGCACCATAAGTGAAAGCCTCGATCGCCGTAACGGTGCCGTGCCCTTCCGCGCGCGGACACCACCCGACCGTCGGGAACGCGCCCAGTCGAGAGCGTGGAAGGTGAAGAGGGCAATGCTGCTACCCGCCAAGGCCGAAGTGGCCCGGGCGTTGCGGCGTTACCGGGCGTGGGAGCGCGTCATGCTCGCCTCGCCCCACGACCGCACGGTCCGGGTCACCTTCGAGGACTCGGGCTACACGCTGTGCGTGCTGATGGGCAAACGCTGCGCCCGCGAGGCCGCGGACGCCGCCGAACGCTATCTGCGCACGAATCTGGTCACCTACCTGCGCGAGCAGGACGGACGGCCGCGGCCGCGCCGATCGGCCAGAAGAGCGCCGTCATCGGAGCGGCGCTCCACGGCGCCAAGCCCCTGAGCTGGCACCGTACAAGGCGTTCCCCTCGGGGCCGGCGTGAGTCGGCCCCTCTCGGATCGCGAAGCCGGGCCGGGTGCCCGGCTTCGCGCACGGCGGAGGTGAGATACATGCGCAGGACCCCGGCCATCGGCCGTGTACCGGTACGCGACGTCCGGCCGGCCGTGGAGTGCGGCAGGCGCCCGGCGAAAGCGGTGGCCGGGGAGACCTTCCGGGTCACGGCCACCGTGTTCCGTGAAGGGCACGATGCCGTGGGTGCCAATGTGGTCCTGCGCGATCCGAAGGGCCGCCGTGGCCCGTGGACGCCGATGCGGGAGCTGTCCCCCGGCAGTGACCTGTGGGGGGCGGACGTCACCCCGGACGCGACGGGCCGCTGGACCTTCCGGGTAGAGGCCTGGAGCCATCCGTTGGCGACCTGGCGGCACACCGCCTCGGTCAAGGTGCCGGCCGGAATCGACATCGGGCTGGTGCTGGAGGAGGGCGCCGAGTTGTACGAGCGTGCGGCCGGCGGAGTGCCGAAGGGCCCGGAGCGAAACGTTGTCCTCGCCGCCGCACAAGCCCTCGGCGACGACTCCCTGTCGGTGCACGAGCGCCTGAAGTCCGCCCTGTCGCCCGACGTGGACGCGCTGCTGACCCGCTATCCGTTGCGCGAACTCGTCACCGCCTCCGACTCGATGCCACTGCTGGTGGAGCGGGAGCGGGCCCTGTACGGCTCCTGGTACGAGTTCTTCCCGCGCTCCGAGGGCACGGC